>CAJXHQ010000060.1 GCA_913054485.1 uncultured Paracoccaceae bacterium | reverse complement strand
CTCAACAGCTACACCGCTCTTGGCATTCCTATCACTGAGGCCGTGGGGTAAATCCGTCAAGGGAAAGGGGAAATCCGACATTCAAACGTTTTGTGCAACAAAGCCCCTGAACGGCGAAAAAGGCGATGACTTCCTGAAAGGCCGCGACGGCCGGGATGCGCTGTTCGGCGAAAAGGGTGATGACACGCTGGATGGCGGCGAAGGCAATGACTTCATCGATGGCGGCAAGGGCGACGACTTGCTGACCGGCGGCGAAGGGGCAGACACTTTCTACTTCACCCGCAAGGACGGCCAGGACGTCATCACCGACTTCGACGCCTCGGAAGACGCGCTGAAGTTCTCCCGCCGGGTGGACGAAGACGACATTTCCTTCAGCCTGTCCGGCGAAGATCTGACCCTGGATTACGGCCGCAGCGGCGAGATCGTCTTCAGCGGCCTGACCCTGGAAGACGCCGACGACGTCTTCGCCTCGATCTGCTGATCCGGCGCGGCGCATGAACAACAAGGCCGGCCCTGGCAGCAGGGCCGGCCTTTTTTCGCTTCGCCGAGGGGAGATCGGACCCGGTTCCGGCAGCCGAAATGATTCTAATTGCCGGGGAAGGCCAGCTGCTGGTCGAGCTTGATCAGACCGACTATCGAACCGCCCTGGCCCAGACTGAAGCGGCGCTGCTCAAGGCGCGCGCCAATGTCTTGAAGGCCGCAAGCGACGACAAGCCGGCCCAGAACCTGAACGAGCGCGGCACCGTATCCGAGCGCGATCTGGAAAATGCCAAGGCCAGCAGCGATGTTGCCGAAGCAGATGTCATGGTGGCCGCAGTGCCGCTGGACGCCGCCGAGAAGTCTCTGGAAGACACCAAGGTCTACGCCCCATTCGAAGGACGGGTCAGCAAACCGGGCTTCGCCGTCGGCGACCTTTACGCGACGGGTGACACCACCCAGGAAAAACAGCTGATGGAAATCGTCTTTCTGGACCCGATCTATGCGATCGGCCGCGTGGATCAGTCGCGCTACTTCGACTTCATCGCCACGCGTCTGAAGATCGAGAAACGCAGCGGCAGCATCCCGCCGCTGGAACTGTCCATGATCCTGCCCAACGGCGAGACCTACAGCCACACCAGCCACTTCGAGAGCTGGCACAACACCGCGACCTCGACCTCTGGCACCATTGCCGCACGGGTTCTGTTCGACAATCCCGACGGGCTTCTTCTGCCCGGCGAGAACGTCACCGTCCACAGTGAGGTGATCACCTCCGTCAAAGCGATCACCGTGCCGCAGTGCAACGTGTCGCGGGACCAGCAGGGATCCTTTGTCATGGTCGTCAACAGTGATTGCTTGGTGGAACGCCGCAACATCGAAACCGGTGTCCGCAATGGTGCAGACTGGGCTGCCCCCGTGGGGCTGCCAGACGGCGATGAAGTGATCGTTGAAAGCATCCAGAAGGCCCGCCTCGGCCAACCCGTCGAAACCCAGGCGTCCCAGGGCTGCCCCCCGGCCGGAACCAGGAGTAATTCATGGGACCGAATTTTTTCATTAGGCGCCCGCGCTTTGCCTTCATGATCTCGATCGTGATCACGCTGATCGGCTTTCTCGCGGGCCTTGTGATGCCGGCAAACCAGTTCCCCGACATCCCAGCACCGAAAGTTGTGGTTCGCGCCAACTACCCCGGCGCCGACACCCGGACCGTGACCTTCGGGATCGGCACCGTCGCAAACCAGGCACAGACCGAGGTGCAGAACCGGGTCACCCTGGCCGAAAACTCGCTGCCCGCAGAAGTGCGCCAGCAGGGTGTCCGGGTCCGAAAGCGGAACCCGGACATGCTGATGGTGGTGAATATCATGTCGCCGGACACCCGGTTCGACGGGCTGTTGCTGTCCAACTATGCCAGCCTGAACTTGGCCGGCGGACTGGGCCGCATCGCCGGCATCGGCGAAGCCAACATCCTCGGCGCGCCGGACTACGGTCTGCGGGCCTGGCTGGATCCGGTGGAACTGGCCAACCGCAACCTTGGCGTCAACGAGGTGATCGCCGCCATCAGGGAGCAGAACGCCCAGGCCACCGTTGGCCAGCGGGGTGCGGCGCCTGGCAGCAATGACACCGACTTCCAGTAAGTGCTGACTGCCCGCGGGCGGGTACAGAATGAGGAGCAGTTCGGCGACATCATCCTGAAAGCGGATGAAAGCGGGCCGGTTGTGCGGCTGCGCGACGTGGCGCGGATCGAATTGGGATCGCAAAGCTATATGGGCTATGGCGAGTTCAACAACAATCCGGGCGTGCTGATCGCAATCTACAAGATGGCCGATGCAAACTCGCTCGAAGTTGCAGCCTCGGTGAAAGCCAAGATGGAGGAGCTGTCGCAGTTCTTCCCGGAAGGGGTCGACTACACCATCGGCCATGCCACCACCGAATTCATCGACACCTCGGTTCATGAAACTGTTCTGACGATGGTGGGCACAATCGTGCTGGTGGTTCTGGTGACCTGCCTGTTCCCCGGCTCGGTGCGGGCGACCCTGATCCCGACCATCGCGGTCCCGGTCTCCATCATCGGCACGCTGACCCTGTCGCCTGCACTGGCTTCGGTTATCATGCGCCATGAAACCGGCCAGAACGTGGTGATCCGCGGCTTCAACTGGGCCTTTGACCATGTCACTCGCTGGTATATCGCGCTGGTGGAGTTCCTGTGCCGCCACCTGGTGATCAGCGCCGTGGCCTTCCTGCAGCAGAAGTATCAGGCGATGTTCAGCAAGATCCCGGAAGCCCAGACCCTGGTCTTCGGCACCCCGGCGATCCCGGGCCTCGGCGCCATCGCAGGCACGTCCTACGTGCTGCAGGACACCCAAGGCGCAGCCCGCAGGTCCTTGAACAACGTGATCCAGGAAGCCCTGGAAGGCCCGGAAATCATGCGCTCCTTCAGTACCTTCCGGCCCTATACGAGAGCTTCCTGACCCCGGTGGCCTTGCTGCTGACGGTTCCGCTGGCTCTGCTGGGCTCGCTGGGGGCGCTGGCCATCGCTGGCATGCCGCTGTCGCTCTATGGGCAGATCGGCTTGCTGATGATGATCGCACTGGCGGCGAAGACCGCGATCCTGATCGTCGAATTCGGCAAGCAGCAGCGCGAGGCCGCGGGTCTTGGCCTGCATGAGGCCTCGATGATGACCGTGCTGGCCTTTGTGGTGGGTGTCTATCCGCTGGTGATCGCATCCGGCGCCGGTGCGGCGGGCCGTGCCTCGCTGCGGGGCCGGTCCAAGGCTTTTCGAAAAGCCTTGGCAAAAGCGGGGTCAACCCGCTTCCAAATGCGCCCTTAGGGGCGCTTTTTGCTTAAGGCGCTTCGAAGCGCCTCGCGCGCGGGCCCGCGGCGGCCTTCAGGGTTTCGATCAGCGCGGCCAGCTCGGGCACCGGCACGGTCTCTGCGCGCAGCGAGATACCCACCGGCCCGGCCGGAACCGGGCGCTCCGGCACCAAGGCCCGCAGGCTTCCCGCCGCCAGCTCCTCTGCCACCACCCCGCGTGAAATGAACCAGATGGCATCGGTCTGCTGCACAACCCGCCGCCCGAAAGCCAGCGCCACGGTTTCAAAGGCCGGCGTCACCGCATTGGCCCCAATGCTCAGGAGATAAGACCGCACCGCCGCGCCAATCACCGCGCCGGTCGGCGGCAGGATCAGCGGATGGTTCAGCAGCCCGTCCACCGACAGGGCCCGAAGCGGGTGGTCCGGGCGAACGGCGGCGATGATCTCTTCCGGGTAAAGCTGTGCGAAGGACAGGCCCTCCATCCGGTCCGGCTCGGCCATGCGGCCCACCACCATGTCCAGCGCGCCTTCCCGCAGCTGCGACAGCAGCAGCCAGTTCGGCCCCGTGGACACCCGCAACACACAGTTCGGATGGCGCGCACGGAAGGCGATTGCCGCTTCGGGCAGCAGATCCGTGGCCGCCGTCGGCAGCACGCCGATGTTCAGCTTCACCTCACCGCCCTGCGCGCCGCGCACCACCGCCTGGGCACGGGCAAGATCGCCCAGCGCCGAGCCAGTGAACTTCTGAAACGCTGCCCCCGCCGCATTCATTTTCAGCCGCCGGCCCGTACGGTCAAACAGCGGATTGCCGAGAATGGCCTCAAGCTCACGCAGGGTTTTGGAGACAGCGGGCTGGGTCACGTGAAGCGCCTCTGCCGCCGCCGCCACCGATCCGGTGCGCGCCACTTCCATAAAGCAATTCAGATGCCGCAGACGCAGCTTTGGGTCCAGACTCATAACCTGGAGGTAATGTGAGAAAGCCATATCGTCAATTTATTTGAGTTTCGGCATGTGCTTTAGTGCCCCTGACAGACAGGAGCGCCCCGATGACCCGCCGATACGAGCAAGGAATGACCACCCGCCGCAAGGTTCTGGGCGATGCCCATGTGGACCGCGCCGAAGCCAATAAGACCGAATTTGACCTGCCGTTCCAGGAACTGATCACCGAAGGCGCCTGGGGCACGGTCTGGTCCTCGGACCGGATTTCCCTGCGCGACCGCTCGATGCTGACACTGGCGCTGCTGGCAGCGATGGGCAACTTCGAGGAAATCCCGATGCACATCCGCGCCACCGCCAATACCGGCGCCAGCAAGGACGACGTGCTGGAAGCCTTTCAGCACGTGGCGATCTATGCCGGCGTGCCACGCGCCAACCACGCGCTGAAGCTCGCAAAACAGACCTACGAAGAAATGGAACGCGCGACCTGAACACCGCCGCAAGCGGCGCCGAAATTGACTAAGGGAGAAGCAAGCCACATGTCAGCCCCAGCAGAATTCTACCAGCGCGACCGCCGCTGGCACGCCCCGGCGCTTGCGCCGGACTACAAGACCAGCGTCGCCCGGTCGCCGCAGTATTCGGCGATCAGCCTGGAGAACACAGTCTCCGAGATCACCGGCCCGCGCTTCGGCCATGGCGACATCGATCCGATGGACCGCGACCTGATCCACAATTACGCCAAGGCAGGCGAGGCCGCCATCGGCGAGCGCATCATCGTGCACGGCCGCGTTCTGGACGAAAACGGCCGCCCGGTTCCCAACACCCTGGTCGAGGTCTGGCAGGCCAATGCCGGCGGGCGTTACCGCCACAAGAAAGACACCTACCTGGCCCCGATCGACGCCAACTTCGGCGGCTGCGGGCGGATGATCACCGACGAGAACGGATACTACTCCTTCCGCACGGTGAAACCCGGCGCCTACCCCTGGCGCAACTGGGTCAATGACTGGCGGCCTGCGCATATCCACTTCTCGATCTTCGGCACCGGTTTTGCCCAGCGGCTGATAACCCAGTGCTATTTCGAGGGCGATCCGCTGATCGGCAAATGCCCGATCGTGAAGACCATCCCGGATCAGGCCGCACGCGACATGCTGGTGGCGGCGCTCGACATGAATACGACCATCCCGCTGGACAGCATCGCCCATAAATTCGACATCGTGCTGCGCGGCCGCCGCTCGACCCTGTTTGAAAACCGCCTGGAGGGAAACTGATGGTACAGCCTCTGAACTACCTGAAAGAAACCCCCAGCCAGACCGCGGGCCCCTATGTGCACATCGGCCTGGCGCCCGGTGCCGCAGGCTTTGACATCTACGAACAGGAGCTGGGCCAGGACATCGCCGGCCCCAATGCCAAGGGCGAACGCATCCGCGTCGAAGGCCTGGTGGTCGACGGCACCGGCTCGCCGATCAAAGACGTGCTGCTGGAGGCCTGGCAGGCCAACAGCGACGGCGTCTACCCCCATCCCGAAAGCACCGGCGAGACCGAAGAAGGTTTCCGCGGCTTTGGCCGTGTGATCACCAACTTCGAGACCGGCGAATGGGGCTTTGACACCGTCAAACCGGGCCAGACGGCCGGGCGCAACGGCACCACGCAGGCGCCGCATATCAACCTGTGGGTTGTTGCACGCGGCATCAACCTCGGGCTCAACACCCGGATCTATTTTGAGGATGAGGCCGAGGCCAACGCCGCCGATCCGGTGCTGAACGTGATCGAATGGGAAAAGCGCCGCGCCACCCTGATCGCCAAGCGGAGCGAGCGGGACGGCCAGACCGTCTACCGCTTCGACGTGAAGATCCAGGGCGAAGAAGAGACCGTTTTCTTCGACATCTGATCCCGTATCCCCCACATTGGGCCTGCGCCGTGAAAACCGGCGCGGGCCCGCCGCCATTTCAAGGAAACGCGCCATGACCAAACCCTGCATCCTCTGTGTCTCCATCACCGGCTCCCTGCCGACCAAGGAAAACAACCCCGCGGTGCCGATCACTGTGGAAGAGCAGATCGAAAGCACCCATGAGGCTTTTGAGGCAGGCGCCACCATCTGCCACGCCCATGTGCGCAATGACGATCAGACACCGTCTAGCGATCCGGAAAAATTCGCGCGCCTGAAAGAAGGCCTGATGAAACACTGCCCCGGCATGATCATCCAGTTCTCCACCGGCGGCCGTTCCGGCGCAGGCCAGGCGCGCGGCGGCATGCTGGCATTGGCACCTGACATGGCTTCGCTGTCGGTGGGCTCCAACAATTTCCCCACCCGCGTCTATGAGAACCCGCCTCAGCTGGTGGACTGGCTGGCGCAGGAGATGCGCACTCACAAGGTGATGCCGGAAGTGGAGGCTTTTGACCTGTCGCACATTCTGCAGGCCATCAAAATGCACAAGGACGGCAAGCTTTACGGACAGCTTTATGTGCAATTTGTGATGGGCGTGAAAAACGCCATGCCCTGCGACAAGGAGGTCTTCGACTACTATGTGAAGACCATGAAGGACCGCGCACCGGATGCGGAATGGTGCGCAGCAGGCATCGGTGCCGCGCAGCTGACGATGAATGAATGGGCGATTGCGGCAGGCGGCCACACCCGTGCGGGACTGGAAGACAATGTCCGCCTGGACCGCAACACGCTGGCGCCCTCCAATGCCGCGCTGATCAAACGCGCCGCGGATCTCTGCGGGAAATACGAGCGACCCGTGGCAACTTGGCAGCAGGCGCGCGAGATCCTCGGCCTGCGGATGCCGGCCTGATGGAGTTCCTCACCATTGACGGGCGCAGCCTGCACTGCGCCTACCGCCCCGGCACCGGCCAGCCGGTTGTCTTCTCCAACTCGCTGGGCACCGACCTCAGGATCTGGGACGGGGTGGCAGCCCTGCTGCCCGCAGACCGGCCGCTCCTGATGATCGACAAGCGCGGTCACGGACTAAGCAGTTCGGGGCCTGTGACTATCGCTGCGCTGGCGCAGGATATGGCTGCCGCAATGGACCACTTCGAACTGACCGGGGCGGTGGGCTGCGGCGTTTCGGTCGGCGGGCTGATCATACAGTCGCTAGCGGTGCAGCGCCCCGATCTGGTGGCCTCGGCGGTGCTGTGCTGCACCGGCCTGAAGATCGGCGACGAGGCCACCTGGGGGCCGCGCATCAAGGCCGCCCGCAGCTCAGGCATTGCGCCGATGCGCGACGCGGTGATGGAGCGCTGGTTCTCTCCGGGCTTCCGCGCCGACCGCATGGCCGAACTGGAGGGCTACGGCAATATGCTGACCCGTACCGAAGGCGAAGGCTACGCCCGTGTCTGCGAAGCGATCCGCGATGCGGATCTGCGGGCGGATGCGGCCAAAATCACCCAGCCTGCGGTCTGCATTGCCGGCAGTGATGATATGGCAACCCCGCCCGCCCTGGTGCAGGCGCTCGCTGCGTCGCTGCCCGATGCGCGCTACGAAGAAATCCCGGATTGCGGCCATCTGCCCTGCATCGAGGCACCGCAGACCGTAGCAGAGGCGATCCTGTCCCTATGAGCGTTTCCGTCTTCGAACACCCCTGGCTCGGCGGGCTGTTTGCCGATGCCGAAATCCAGGCTCTCTGGTCGGGTGAGGCACAGCTGGCCCATCTGGTGGCCTTCGAGCGCGCCTTTACCGAGGCCCGCACCGCCGTTGGAGCGGTCGGGGCAGAGGCCGCAGCCGAGGCGCTGGCCGCAATGGATGCCTATCAGGGTGATATTGCCGGGCTGCGCGCAGGCATGGCCCAGGACGGGGTTGTGGTCCCGGCCCTTGCCCGCCAGCTGCGCGAAGGGGTTTCAGTCCCGGAGGCGATCCATAAGGGCGCCACCAGCCAGGATGTGACTGACACCGCGCTGGCACTGACATTGAAAGCCTGCACCCCCGTCCTGTCAGACCGGCTGGCCGCGCTTATTTCGGCGCTGGACAGGCTGGAAGCAGACTTCGGCGCGGCAGACATCATGGGCCGCACCCGGATGCAGGCGGCGCTGCCAATCAAGGCCGGGCACCGGATCGCCACCTGGCGCGCGCCGCTGCACTGCCACGTCTCGCATCTGACGCAGGCGGCATCTGAAGCCTGCCAGCTGCAGCTTGGCGGCCCGGTCGGCGACGGCAGCAGCCTTGGCGCTAGCGCGCAGGCCACCGCGGACCATATGGCCGCAGCTCTCGGCCTCGCCGCCCCCTCGCATTGCTGGCATGCCGACCGCAGCACCGTTGCCGCCTACAGCAATGTGCTGGCGCTGATCACCGGGTCGCTGGGCAAATTCGGACAGGACATCGCCCTGATGGCCCAGCAGGGTATCAGCGAGGTCACCCTGGCAGCTGGCGGCGGGTCTTCTGCCATGCCGCATAAGGTGAACCCGGTCGCCGCCGAGCTGCTGACCACCCTGGCGCAATTCAACGCGGGCCAGCAGGCGCTGATGCAACAGGCCATGCTGCACGAACAGGAACGTTCGGGCACCGCATGGGCACTGGAATGGATGGTCTTGCCGCAGATGACTGCAGCCGCGGGCACCGCATTGACCGCAGCGCTGCGGCTGGCCGGCAGCATCCGCTCCATTGGCGGATAGCCCCAGCTTTCACATTTGCCGTAAAAAGTTAACTTCCAGGCAACCCCTATATCCTGTTGTACAGATTAACGCGGCGCCAGCATAGCGGGCTGTTCGGTCAATATTTTATGGTATTATTGCGATTTATTATATTTTCTTTTGCACGTTTGTGTTGTATTTACTGTTATTGTTATTGGTGAAAATAGGTAAATGTTATGAGCGATTTATTGAAGATTCGCCACTATGGCGCATTTGGAGTTTTTCTCGGGAATGACGAAGGGATTGCGCTTGGTGCGAAACACCAAGCTTTGCTCGCCCTTCTCAGCACGGCTGAAGGCGGCGTGCGGACCCGGGTGTTTTTGGAAAGCACGCTGTGGAGCCTTGCACAGCCGGAGCAGGCCAAGGCCAGCCTGCGCACCGCGCTGAGCACTCTGCGGCGGCACCTGGGCGCAGAGGCCTCGGCCCTGATCACCGCCAACCGCGAGCGGGTCATTCTGGACGTAAGCCAGGTCGAAATTACCGGCGGTCCCGACAATGGCGCGTTCATGGAAGGCTTTGACCTGCCGCATGAAAAAGCCTTCTACGAATGGCTTAGCGCCGCCCGCGAGGCCCGCGGCCCCTCCCCTGCCCGCCAGGCTGCCCCCGAAGCACCCAGCCGCGGCCGTGCAGCCCGCGCCGGGCTGCGGCCGGTCATCACCGTGCTGCCCTTTGTGCACCGCGCACCGGGCGGTGCCAGCAACCCTCTGGGCTCTATCGTCGCCGAGGAGCTGAGCCGTGTTCTGTCACGCAGCGAGGCCTTCTCGGTCACCTCCTACCTCGCGTCGCGCCAGTTCGACCCGCTGGAGACCACCCCTGCTGAAGTGGCGGCTATTGCCGGCGGCAGCTACCTGGTGTCCGGCACGGTATTTGTGAATGGGCAGAACTTCCTTGCCCATGTGGATCTGCATGATGCCGAGCGCGAAAGAGTAATCTGGTCACGCGAATACGAGGGCCCGCTGAACGAGCTGATGACGGGCAGTTCCGATCCCTTAGGTGAAATCGCCCGGCAGATCGGCCAGACCGCAGTCGGCGAAGCTGTCCGGCAGACCCGCTTCAAACCGCTGGCCAACCTGGAGAGCCATACTCTTCTGATGGCGGCCATCGCCCTGATGCAAGACATGCGGGCCGAACAATTCCAAAGTGCTTATGACCTGCTGTCCATGCTGCAGGAACGCGAGACGAGCCATCCGCTCGCACTGACCTGGATGGGATTCTGGCATGTTATGCGGGTGCAGAAAGGCCTGTCTCAGGACCGCCAGGCCGACACCGAGGCTGCAAGCCAGCTGGCCGCCAGCGCGCTCAACGCTGATCCTGCCTTCTCGCTGGCCCATACGCTGAAAGGCATGATCGCCAGCCACCTCCTGTGCCGCTTCGATCAGGCCGAGGAATGTTACGACATGGCGCTGAAGGATAACCCGAACGAGGCGCTGGCGCTGCTGCTGAAAGGCGCGATGAAAGCCTTCCAGAACGCACCGGAAGAGGCGGTGCACTATACTGACGCCGCCCGCAAGCTGGCGCCGCTGGGGCCGCAGGCCTATTACTTTGATGCCTTGGCCGCAACGGCGCATCTGACCGCGGGCCACTACCGCCGCGCCATTGCGCTGGCGAACCGGTCGCTGCAGGCCAATGCGGGCTACCCCTCAACCCTGCGAACCAAGGCCATCGCGCTGGAAATGTGCGGCCGTGAGGCAGAGGCCCGCGACGTGGTGAAGGAACTTATGAGCGTCGCGCCGGAGTTTACACTGCGCCGCTACCGGCGCGAGCACCCCGCTGCGGTGATGCCTGTGGGCCGCGACTGGGCCCGCGCCCTGCGCGCTGCCGGGGTGCCCGAGTAGCCCCCGGTTCCGCGCCCTCGAC
>CAJXHQ010000059.1 GCA_913054485.1 uncultured Paracoccaceae bacterium | reverse complement strand
GGGCACAGTGGGGCGTAGAATTTGGGAGCAACTCTGAAGTTTCAAGCAGTACTCCGGCTGCATTGAGTTGACTGGGGCCAATCGCCTTCGGCCGCGGCTGCACCGGTGCAAGCCGTCAAAACAGCAAGCACCTTGAGCAATATTCCTGGGCGGCAGCTTGTCTGCACCTGGACCTTCGTTCGCTCCATGCCGGGCAGGCTGTCTTCGATGGGTAAACAATTGGGAAACGCGGCTGGTCAGACACCGCCGCTTGCCTGTGCTGCCCGCAGAGAGGAAAATTATAGGGTGATGGGGAAATGTATTTATTTCAAAACCTTGATGGGCTGAACCTGATCATGTAGCGGTGATTCTGACGTCCCGGAAACCGTTGGATTGTATGCATTCTTACTTCCTGGTTTCCGGTGGCTTTGCGCGTCCTGGGAGGAGTGTTTCAGAAGGAACCAGTTGGAAAACGGTCAGATCAAGCGCAGGGCGGGGCAGTGCCTCAGGCCCAGGAACCTGAATAGCCCTTGCACCCCTGTGCTGTGCCCGCGATATTTCCCGGGGCACCCTGCCTGGAACGGAACCTTCATGCGCCTTCATGCGTTCAAACAGATTGCTGCCGTGCTTGCGGCCTGCGCTGCGCTGGCAGGCCCGGTGCAGGCGGATGCGGTGACGGTCTTTGCCGCCGCCAGCCTGAAGAACGCCCTAGAGGAGGCCGCCAGCCGGTACGAGGCCGGTAGCGGCCAGGATGTGCACCTGTCCTTTGCCGCCTCCTCGGCGCTGGCCCGGCAGATCCAAGCCGGTGCGCCGGCTGATATCTTCATCTCGGCGCATCCGGGCTGGATGGATGTGCTGGACGCGGACGGGCTGGTGTCAGCGGGCAGCCGGCTGGACCTTCTGTCGAACCGGCTGGTTCTGATCGCGCATGGGGAGGGGAGGCAACCGGAGGCGCTTTTCCAGGGATTTGATCTTGTTTCCCTCCTCGGCGATGGCCGGTTGGCCATGGCGCTGGCGGACGCGGTGCCGGCCGGGATATATGCCAAGGCGGCGCTGCAATGGCTGGGCCAGTGGGAGGCGCTGGCGCCGATGACGGCACAGGCCGGCAATGTGCGGATCGCGCTGGCGCTGGTGGCCCGTGGCGATGCGCCATACGGCATTGTCTATGCCAGCGACACGGTTGCTGAGGAGGGGGTCTCGGTGATTGGGACCTTTCCCCCGGACAGCCATCCGGCGGTGATCTACCCGGCGGCTGCATTGAATGATCGCGACACATCGGTGGCGTTTATGGCCTTTCTCGCATCGGCGGATGCCAGGGCTGCTTTTGAAGCGCAGGGTTTTACCCTGCTGACGGGGCCGGAATGACTGGCTGGCTCGGTCCGGGTGAATGGCAGGCGCTGGCCCTATCGCTGAAGGTCGCCTTCTGGGCAACGCTCGCGGCGTTGCCGCCGGGGGTGCTGATGGCCTATGTGCTTGCGCGGTTCGAGTTTCCAGGCAAACAGCTTGTAAACGGCGTCGTGCATCTCCCGCTGATCCTGCCACCGGTGGTGACCGGCTACCTGCTGCTGATTGCCTTTGGAACCAAGGGGCCGGTCGGCTCACTGTTGCAGGAGATCGGTATCGTGGTGGCCTTCCGCTGGTCAGGGGCGGCGCTGGCGGCCGGCATTATGGCTTTCCCGCTGCTGGTGCGCGCTATCCGCCTGTCGATCGAGGCGGTGGATCCAAAGCTGGAACAGGCCGCTGCCACATTGGGGGCCTCGCGGCTCTGGGTTTTTGCCACCGTCACGTTGCCGCTGATCCTGCCTGGGATCCTCGCCGGGGCGGTGATCGCTTTTGCCAAGGCGATGGGGGAGTTCGGCGCAACGATCACCTTTGTCTCCAATATTCCGGGCCAGACCCAGACCCTGCCGCTGGCGGTCTACGCCTTCCTGCAAGTGCCGGGTGGCGAAAACGCGGCCCTGCGGCTGGTGCTGATTTCCGTTGCCGTGGCCATGGGCGCGCTGGTGCTTTCCGAGGTTCTGGCGCGCCGCATCGCGCGCAGGGTGGCGGGCACATGAGCCTGTCTGTTTCCCTCCGCCACAGTCTGCCGGGGTTTGATCTGGATGTGGCTTTCGACGCGCCGCCGGGGCTGACGGTGCTGTTTGGCGCCTCCGGTTCGGGTAAGACTTCGGTGATCGAAGCGGTGGCGGGGCTTTCGCGCCCCGACGGGGGGCGGGTTGTTGCTGGTAATCATGTGCTTTTGGACACCAAACGAGGTATTTGCCTGCCGCCGCACAAGCGCCGCCTAGGCTATGTATTCCAGGAGGCGCGGCTGTTTCCGCATCTGACCGTCCGTCAGAACCTGGCTTATGGACAATGGTTTGCGCCGAAATCTGCGGCCCGCGAAGATCTTGGCCGCGTGGTGGAGATGCTGGGGATCAGTCACTTGCTGGCGCGCCGCCCGGCCAGGCTTTCGGGTGGCGAGAAACAGCGGGTTGCCATCGGCCGTGCACTGCTGGCAGCCCCCAAGCTGATCCTTGCAGATGAGCCGCTGGCCGCTTTGGACGAGGCCCGCAAGGCAGAGATCCTGCCCTATTTCGAGCGGCTGCGTGATGAAAGCCCGGTGCCGATCCTCTATGTCAGCCATTCCGCGACCGAGGTTGCCCGGCTGGCCACCACGGTGGTGGCGCTGGAGACGGGCAAGGTTACCCGGCAAGGCACGGCCACCGAAGTGCTGGGCGATCCGGCCTTCCGGCCCGGCGGGGTGCGGGGCGTTGGCGCGGTGCTGGAGGCGCGGGTTCTGGTGCATCACGACGACGGGCTGAGCGAGCTGGACGCCAATGGTGCGCGCCTCTTGCTGCCGCGGGTGCCGCAGGATGTGGGCCAGCCTCTGCGGGTGCGGATCGCCGGTCAGGAAGTGACACTGGCGCTCAGCAAACCGGAAGGGATTTCTGCGCTGAACGTGCTGCCTGCCACGGTTCAGGAAGTCAGTCCCGGCGCCGGGCCGAGTGCTGTTGTCGCTTTGCAGACACAGGCCGGCCGGGTCTTGGCGCGGGTCACCAAACGCTCGGTTGCGGCGATGGGGCTGGCCCCTGGTCTGGCCTGTTACGCGATCGTCAAATCGGTCGCCATCGCGCCGTCGGACGTCGGCGGCTGAACCTGCCTCAGCCCGCTTGCCACCAGGTGCCGCACTCTTCTGTATTGACGCGATCTTTCAATCCAATTCCAACCAGCGACGTGGAGTCGGGCTGGTCTATGCGCGAAATGGCAACGGTACTGCCCACCGCCTGCACCAGGAAGCCGCGCCCGTCGTCACCGCGCACGAAGCCCTTGAGGCGGAACAGTCCCGGCGGCCGCATGGAGATTTTTTCGCGCAGAGCCGCGCGGCTGAAGTCATCGCTGCCCGTCCCGGACCAGTTGACGTAGTCCGGGTGAGGCTTGGAAAACAGCTGCGTGCCGGGCCAGCCCCAGGGGGTGATCAGCAGGTCTGCCACCGTCTGCACGTCACCCGCCAGCAGCTGGTCCGCACCGGTCAGCGTGGAAAGCTGCGCCCGAAGCGCAGGCGGAATGCTGCCCGTCTTGCTGATCAGCAGCAGGTCCGCACAGGCGGTCTGTGCCTTGATCTGATCGCCGATCATCGGGTCGTCGCTCAGTCTCGCGAAATTGGTGGCATCCACCACCGTAACTATACCGCCATAGCGCATGTCCTTCTCGGCCTTGGCGGCGGTTGCGATCTTGGCGGGATCGCCCACACCCGAGGCCTCGATGATCAGGTGGTCGGGGCGGGGGTTGCGGGCCAGAACATCGGCAATCGCCATGAAAAGATCCGCGCCCATGGTGCAGCACACGCAGCCATTGGTCAGGGTCAGCGTGTCCTCATCGGCGCTCTCCAAGAGCGCGGCGTCGATATTGACCGCGCCGAAATCATTGACCAGCACCATCAGCCGCTGACCCCTGGGATCGGTCAGCAGCTTGTTGATCAATGTGGTCTTACCGGCGCCCAGATAGCCGCCGATCACCGTCAGGGGGAGGCGGTCATCCTTCACAGCAAGTTCACCCGGCCTCCGAGTACAGTGCCCAGAACCGGCACGTCCTTCAGTGCCGCCGGGTCAACGGCGGTGGGGTCCGACCCCAGTACGGCAAAGTCGGCCTGTTTGCCGGCCTCGATGCTGCCGATTTCATCGTCCATGCCCATGGTATAGGCCGCGCCGAGGGTGATCGCGTGCAGCCCCTCCATCACGGTCAGGCACTGCGCTTTGCCCAGGGTGCGCCCCGACATGGTGGTGCGGTTAACGGCGCACCAGGCGGTGAACAGCGGTCCCAGCGGCGTTACCGGCGCGTCGGAATGGATGGTGAAATGCACGCCTGCGTCCTTGGCAGAGCGGCAGGCGTCCATGCGCATGGCGCGGTCTTCGCCAATGGTTAGCGCGGCATGCTGGTCGCCGAAGTACCAGAGATGATTGGCAAAAAGATTAACGCAGATGCCCAGTCCGGCGGCGCGCGCGAACTGGTCCGCGCCCATCATCTGGGCATGCTGCAGCACATGGCGGGCCCCGCGCCAGGGATGTTTGCGCATCGCCGCATCAATCGCATCGATCACCACTTCCGAGGCCTCGTCGCCATTGGTGTGGATGTTCATCTTGATGTGTTCGCGCTGCATGATCTCGCAAAGCTCGTAGATCTGCTCGGGCGCGGTGTTCCAGATGCCGTTGGGCTGACCGCCGACGTAGCCGGG
Organism: uncultured Paracoccaceae bacterium; assembly: GCA_913054485.1. Lineage (GTDB taxonomy): Bacteria > Pseudomonadota > Alphaproteobacteria > Rhodobacterales > Rhodobacteraceae > FREY01. The sequence goes on along the minus strand of CAJXHQ010000059.1, from coordinate 6,052 downwards.
CCATTTCACCCGCGCAGTCCAGCCCTGGATCGAGCCGTCGGTCATCAGCTTCACCCCGCCGAGGCGCAGCTTGTCCGTAGAGCTGGCGGCCAGCTCTCTGGCCTGCGCGGCGATCTGATCCGCCGGGGCCCCCATCGCGCCGATGGTGGGCACGATGCGCAGCGGGAAATCCTGCTCGGCGGTGACGCTCAGCAGAGTTTCCAGCGACTCCGGCGTGATCGTGGCAAAAAGATCGGTGATCGTGGTCACCCCGGCCCGGTTGGCGGTCCTGCCGTATGAGCGGATCGAGTCCTCTTCCTGGGACAGTTTTTTGAAATCAAAGCCGACCCGGTGCATCACCGGGAACATGGCGGCCATTTCCTGCAGCTCGCCCGTCGGTGTGCCATTGCCATCGGTCAGAATGCCTTCGGCCTCGGTGTCCTCGTCATAGCCGGCCATCTCCAGCGCGGCAGAATTCACGCACATGACGTGGAAGGAGGAGAACATCACCACCACCGGCCGGTCGGCGGCGATTTCATCCAGGTGGCGGCGGTTCAGCCGTTCGGTGGGCAGGAAGATTGGGTCAAAGCCCCAGCCGACCAGCGGTTCGCCGGGCGCCAGGGTGGCGGCGTAGGACTTCAGGCTGGCAACCACCTCGTCGATGGTGGTCATGCCCTTCCACAGCTTGCCGTCCGGGTCGGTGCGGTCGTGGTAGCCGGAATAGGCATACTGCCACATCGCCCCCGCCATCATATGGGCGTGGCCTTCGACAAATCCGGGCATCAGGACCGAATCTGCAAGGCTGCTGTCAGTCTCGAACGCGCCCCATTGCGCCGCGCAATCGGCACCGCCAACGGCCAGAATCTTGCCGTCCTTGACCGCAACATGGGTGGCTGCGGGGCGGTTCGGGTCCATCGTAATAATCTTTTTGGCTTTAAAAACAGTAATATCCGACATGTCGCCTCTCCTGCGTTTGGACTAGCGATATCCAAGCTTTGAACATTGGGAAAATGGATTTAGTGTCGGGGAAAGAATTAAAAAATGGTGGTTTAGATGCGGTTCACCCTTAAGCAGCTTCGCTACTTCGATGCTGTTTTGCGCACCGGTTCGGTGGCGCGGGCGGCGGTCGAGCTGAATATCTCGCAATCTTCGATCACCGCGGCGATCGATGCGATCGAACAGGCCACCGAGGCAGAGCTGCTGCGGCGGATGCCGGCGAAGGGGATCGTGCCCACCGACAAAGGCGAGGAGGCGGGCAAGCGTATCCGCAGTTTTCTGGAGCAGGCGCGGATTTTTGAATCCGATCTGCTGTCGATGACCGGCGATCCCACCGGCATTCTGCGGCTGGCCTGCTATGCCCCGACAGCGCCCTATGTTCTGCCCGCGATCCTGCGCCGGGTGTCCGCCGATTACCCGTCCATCCGGATTGAGCTGAAGGAAGGGGACATGCAGGTCATCACCGAGCTGCTGAGTTCCGGAGTGGTCGACATGGCGCTGACCTACCGGCGGATGACGCCGGACTCCCAGCCATTCGTGCCGATGTTCCGGGCCAAGCCGATGGCACTGATCCCCGATACCTCGCCGCTGGCGCAGCGGCCGCAGGTCTCGCTGGAGGATCTGGCAGGCGAACCGATGGTCCTGCTCGACCTGCCGGGCGCGCAGGGTTATTTTTTAGGCATCTTCGAGAAAGAGGGGCTCAGGCCAAATGTGGTGCATACCACCAAGAGCTCCTCGGTTCTGCGCGGCTTGGTGTCGGCCCAGTTCGGCTATGCGCTGATGAACATCTGCGGTCCGACCGACCGTTCGGGCGAAGACGGCTATGTGGCCAAGCCGATCGCAAATTCCCTTGATGCACCGCAGTTTGGGGTCGCCTACACCACCGCGTCGCAGCGCTCTGCGATCGTGAAAAGCGTGCTGAACACTTGCCGCGAGATTGCCGCCAAAGGCGAGTTTTCCCATCTGATCGATTAGAACCGGAACTGCGGTTCTGCACGGCGCTTTGGATTAAAGTGCTATTTTTTGGTACTTAAGTCGCGCCAAAAGAATGTTTCCTGCTTCAAAGGCGCGCGCTAGCGTTGAGCTACAAAAATAATTACATCGATCAGGGAGATCACCATGAAACTTGTGTCACGCCTTCTGGGCGCGGCAGCTTTTGCTGCATTGTCTGTTTCGGCCGTTCCCGCATTTGCCGATGGCGGCACGCTGGTCATTGCCTCCACCCAGGTGCCGCGCCACCTGAACGGTGCTGTTCAATCGGGGATCGCAACCGCTGTTCCCTCCACCCAGATTTTCGCCTCCCCCATCCGCTATGACGAGAACTGGGAGCCGCAGCCCTACCTGGCAAAAAGCTGGGAGGTCTCGGATGATGGCCTCTCCGTCACGCTGAACCTGGTGGACAACGCCACCTTCCATGACGGCAAACCGGTGACCTCCGAAGATGTGGCCTTCTCGATCATGACCACGAAGGAAAACCACCCCTTCAAGTCGATGTTTGCCCCGGTTGAAACCGTTGAGACCCCGGACGCCCATACTGCGGTGATCAAGCTGAACCAGCCGCACCCGGCGCTGCTGCTGGCGCTGTCGCCGGCGCTGGCCCCGGTCATTCCCAAGCACATCTATGGGGATGGCCAGGATGCCAAGTCGCACCCGGCGAACTCTGCCCCCATCGGCTCCGGCCCCTTCATGCTGGAGGAATTCAAGCCGGGCGAAGCGATTGTCATGAAGAAGAACCCCAACTTCTTTATCGATGGCCGCCCGAAACTGGATGAGATCATCGTCCGCATCATCAAAGACCAGTCAGCGCTGCTGATTGCGATGGAGAATGGCGAAGCGGATATGTATCCCTTCATGGATGGCAGCCAGGCGATCCGCCGCCTGGAGAAGGCCGACCACCTTGAGTTGACCCAGGAAGGCTACGCTGGCGTCGGCCCGGTCAATTGGCTGGCCTTCAACACTCAGTCACCCAAGCTGAGCGATGTGCGGGTGCGCCAGGCGATTGCCTTTGCCACCGACCGGGACTTCATCACCAAGGCGCTGCACCGCGGCGTGTCGATGCCGCAGCGCGGGCCGATCGTGGAAAGCTCGCCTTTCTTTGACGATGCGATTGCCGCCTATGATGTTGATCTGGACAAGGCCAAGGCGCTGATGGCCGAAGCCGGTTTCGCAGACGGCATGGATCTGACGGTGGATTATATCCCCGGCCCGAAAGAGCAGCAGCAGACCATCGCGGAATACCTGAAGTCGCAGCTGAAGAAGATCGGCATCAACGTGACCGTGCGCGCTGCACCTGACTTCCCGACCTGGGCAGGCCGGGTCAGCGGGCATGATTTCGAATTGTCGATGGATGTAGTCTTCAACTGGGGCGACCCGGTGATCGGGGTGCACCGCACCTATCTCAGCGATAACATCAAAAAGGGCGTGATCTGGTCCAACACCCAGAGCTATGCCAATGCCGAAGTGGACGCGCTGCTGAACGCCGCCGCGGTGGAAATGAACCCCGGCAAGCGGGCCGAACTCTACTCGCAGTTCCAGCATATCGTGGCGCAGGATCTGCCGGTCTACTGGATCAACACGCTGCCCTACCACACCGCCTACGACAAGCGGCTGGTGAACCCGCCGAAAGGCATCTGGGGCACCATGCATCCGCTGGACACCGTCTCCTGGGGCGAGTGACCCTGATACCTGCGGGCGCGGTGAAAGCTGCGCCCACTCACTTTTGAATAATCAGGCACGGATATGAACGCACCCTATTTGTTTAAACGCCTGGGCTACGGGCTGCTCTTGATGCTCGGCGTGGTGGTCCTGAACTTCTTTTTGATCCGGCTGGCCCCCGGCGACCCGGCGGTGGTGATCGCCGGCGAAATGGGCGGTGCCACCGAGGAGATGCTGGAAAGCATCCGCGAGGAATACGGGCTGAACAAGCCCGTGCTGACCCAACTGGGCATCTATGTCGGCAATATCGCGCAGGGCGACCTGGGCGAGAGCTATTTCTTCAACCAGCCTGTCTCCAAGCTGATCGGAGAGCGGATCTACCCCACCGTCCTGCTGGTGCTGAGCGCGCTGATCATGGCGATTGTGCTGGGCGTCTTTCTTGGCGTGCTGGCCGCGCGCAAGCCGAATGGGCCAATGAGCGCCTTTGTCGCAGTCTTCTCAACCATCGGTTACGCGGTGCCGGTGTTCTGGACCGGCATCATGCTGATCATCCTGTTTGCCTCGGTCTGGCCGATTTTCCCGGTGGAGGGAATGTTGTCCGTGAAGCTGCGAGACGCAGGAATAATTGTGCGGTCACTTGATATTCTGCATCATTTGGCGCTTCCGGCCTTCACGCTTGCAATTATATATCTTGCACAATATGCCCGGCTCAGCCGCGCGTCGATGCTGGAGGTGCTGGGTTCCGACTATGTCCGCACAGCCCGCGCCAAAGGGGCGTCAGAACGGACTGTGCTGTTCAAACACGCGCTGCGCAACGCGGCGCTGCCGATTCTGACCGTGGCGGGCCTGCAGTTCGGCAGCCTGATCTCGGGCGCGCTGCTGGTGGAAACGGTGTTCAACTGGCCCGGCATGGGCACGCTGGCCTTTGATGCGATCCTGCGCCGCGACTATCCGACCATCATGGGGGTTCTGTTCATCGCCAGCGGCATCGTGGTGGTGGCCAACCTCCTCACCGATCTGAGCTACCGGCTCGCTGATCCCCGGCTTCGGGGGAAATCCTGATGGCAGATCCATCCAACGCGGAAGGGCAGAAAATGGCACAAGAGCCGCAGCAGGAGTTTCAGGCCGAAAGCCCGCTTCTGGAAGCCTGGCGCATGTACCGCCGCAACATTCCAGCGCTGTTCGGCACGGTGATGCTGACGCTGATCATCGCGGCCACTTTATACGGCACATTATTCTACACAGGCGATGCTTTTGATATCGTCTGGGCCCCGCATGAGGCGCCGGGCATGACGCCGGAATTCCCGCTGGGCACCGACTACCTGGGCCGTGACCTGATCGCGGGCCTTCTGACTGGCGGCGGGCCGACGCTTGCGGTGGGGGCGGCTGCGGCGGCGCTGACCATGGTGATCGGCATCACGCTTGGCGCGCTGGCCGGTTTCTATGGCGGCTGGGTCGACAACTTGCTGATGCGCATCACCGAATTCTTCCAGGTGTTGCCTGCGCTCTTGTTTGCCATGGTTCTCGTGACGCTGTTCTCGCCCTCGCTGACCACCATTGCCATTGCCATCGGCGTGGTCAGCTGGCCGCAGACCGCGCGCCTGACGCGGGCTGAATTCCTCAAGATCAAGCAGCTGGAATATGTCACAGCCGCGCGGGCCATTGGCGCCAAGAACAAGCGCATCATCTGGAAGGTGATCCTGCCCAACGCTCTGCCCCCGCTGATCGTCTCGGCCACGCTCACGGTCGGCGTTGCCATCCTGTTCGAGGCCGGCCTGTCTTTCCTTGGCCTGGGCGATCCCAACGTGATGAGCTGGGGGCTGATGATCGGCGCCAACCGGGAATACATCCTCGATGCCTGGTGGCCGGTGACCTTCCCGGGTCTGGCGATCTTTTTCACCGTCTTCTCCGTCAGCCTGATCGGCGACGGGCTGAACGATGCCTTCAATCCAAAACTGAGGGAGCGGTGAATATGAGCGCCCTTCTTGAAATCGAAGACCTGCGCGTCACTTTCAACACCCGCTACGGAGAGGTGACGGCGTTGGATTCCGTCTCCATGCATGTGAACGAGGGCGAGACGCTTGGCGTGGTGGGCGAGTCCGGCTGCGGCAAGTCGATCACCGCGCTGTCGACAATGGGTCTGATCCCAACCCCGCCGGGGCGGATCGCGGGCGGCGCCATCCGGCTCAATGGCGAGGATCTGACCAAAGTGTCGGATGCCCGCATGCGCGCCCTGCGCGGCGGCGACATCGCGATGATCTTTCAGGAGCCGATGACGTCTTTGAACCCGGTGTTCACCGTTGGCGACCAGATCGCCGAGGCGATCATGCTGCACCAGAAGGTCAGCCGTGATCAGGCGCTGAAGGATGCGGTGGCGCTGCTTGACCGGGTGGGCATCCCCTCGCCGGACAAGCGCGCGCTG
>CAJXHQ010000058.1 GCA_913054485.1 uncultured Paracoccaceae bacterium | reverse complement strand
TTCCATCAGCTGCTTGAAGGCCGCCGCGCCCTCGTCAATGCCGTATGTGGTCTCCACAGTGAGCGCTCCGGCCGGGCAGCCGGCTTCTGACATGGCATCCTCTATCCCCCTGACCCTGTCCCGTGCGCGGTCATTTGCGGACTGTTGAGCAGAAATAATGCCAATCCGGCGGTGCCCCAGCGAGATGACCTGTTCTGCCAGTGCTTTCATGGCGCTGTAATTGTCAAAGCCGACCGTCGGCACGGCGGAATCCGGGTCGTAGACCCAGGCAACCAGGGCAGGGATGCCCTGGCGCTGCAGGAAATCATAGATCCGGGGATCCCGGTCATGCCCGATCAGCAAAAGGCCGTCAGCGCCGCGGGCTGCAAGAGCCCGGATCTGCTCCTCTTCCAGGTCAGCCCGATAGGAGGACGATGCAACCAGCATCGTGATGCCGTGCTCGCGCAGCTCCTCCTGAAAGGCCTGCAGGCCGCGGGCAAAGATGGCGTTTTCCATTGTCGGGATGATCGCGCCGACGGTGTTGGTGCGTTTGGCTGCAAGCGCCTGGGCGCCGAAGTTCGGTGAATATCCCAGTTCACGGACCGCCGTCATGACTTTTTCCCGGGTGACGTCAACAACCCGGCCCGGTTCGTTCAGGCAGCGCGACACCGTGGCAGTCGACACGCCGGCTGCGCGGGCCACATCGGCCAGCGTGGGGGTCTTCGGGGTCTTATCGGCACCTAGGGGCATGAGGCTGGCTTTGTCTTTGCTTCTGTGAATCCGGCTGTACAGAGGCTTTAGCAGGTGGGTCCCTTCCATAAAATGATGTAAGTGCTTGCAAGGCAAAATGTAAGCGCTTACATTGACCTGGCGAATCGTGTTTTGTACCCGTGTCCGGAGGAGCAAATGCTTCTAATCTCTGCCGCCGTTCTGTTTTGCCTGTTCGCCATCAATGTCGCGCTCGGCTCAATGGGAGCCGGGGCGGTGCTGGGTGATGTGTCCGAAATGCTGGTTCTCTTCGCGGCCTCGATTGTTTTCGTGGCTGCGATTTTGCAAAGGGAAGCTGCTGAGAAAGACAATAAAGACTGACAGCGCTTCTCTGTTCAACAGGGAGGAACACAATGACGAACGACCGCAAGGAACTTGCCTCTGCCGAACGGCGCAATTTTCTGAAGCTGGCCGGCACCGGAAGTTTCACGGCCGCGCTGGTGGCAGGCGCCGCAGGCACGCTCTGGTCCACCGAGGCCGCCGCGCAAACCAACAAGGAAGAGCGCGAGCGCGAAAAGGCTGCCGACCATATCATGACGCTGGCCACGGCCTATGTGCTGGGGGCGTCGCGCAGCTATCCGATCATGCAGCTGGACCTGAAAGAGAACATCCAGAACGCCACCAACGGCAAGGTCTATGTCAAACTGGCCCCCGGCGGGCAGCTGGGCGCGGGCGGCGCACTGGTGCAGAAAGTTCAGGGCGGAACCATCCAGGCGGCTCAGCATTCATTGTCGAATTTTGCGCCTTTTGCCTCCACCGTTGACCTGATCAACATGCCCTATCTCTGCGGCTCCAATCAGCGCTTCACCAACCTGGTAAACTCCGATCACTGGAAGTCCGAAGTTCACCCCAAGGTTGAGGCCGCCGGCTTCAAGGCCCTGTTTTACGTCAATATCGATCCGCGCGTCGTGGCGGTCCGCAAGGGCGGTGCCGGCGCGGTCCTGTCGCCGGGCGATCTGAGCGGTGTGAAATTCCGCGTGCCGGGCTCAAAAATGCTTCAGCAGTATTACCGCATGGTTGGCGCAAACCCGACGCCGGTGGCCTGGGGCGAGACGCCTTCTGCGATCAAACAGGGCGTGGCCGATGCGCTGGATCCCTCGGTGGGTGCGCTGTTTGTCTTTGGCTTCAAGGATATTCTCAGCCATGTGACTTTCACCCAGGCGGTGCCGGACAGTCAGGTCTATTCCTGCAATCTCGAATGGTTCAACAGCCTGCCAGCCGATGTGCAGGAGGGCGTTATGTGGGGCTCGGAAATGACCGCGCATCAGAACCTCTCCAAAGTGCCTTCGGCGCGCGCATATGCCATGTCCGAACTGGCCAAATCCGGTGTCGAATTCCACTCTCTCAGCGACGATCAGCTGGGCGAATGGCAAGCGGCAGGCGGCTATCAGCGGCCCGAGTGGGACGAGTTCAAGAAGGAACTCGCCGGATCGATGGACTCCTTTGCCAAGCTGGAAGAAGCGGCTGGCACACAGGGCAAATACTACGTCCACGACGCATAGACCTCTCTCCCAAGGGTGCCCTAAGGGGCACCCGCCTTTTCTTTCCCAGCCTGCGCCGGCCTTGGCGCCGGATGTTTGATCTATTGATAACCGGGGCGCGTGATGACTTTCCTGAAACAGATAGACCGGAACGCCGAACGCTGGCTGCTTCTGGTGTTCTACGTGATGCTGGTCATCACCATGGCCATCGAGGTGCTGCGCCGCGAGGTCTTCTCTTATTCTTCCATCTGGGGGGAGGAGATCGTCCGCTATTCCTTCATCTACCTCGCTTGGATCGGGGCCGCCGCCGCGGTGAAGGAACGCGCCCATATCCGTATCGATGTGCTGCTGCACTACCTGCGTCCGCGGGCCAAGGCGGTGGTCTATATCTTCGGCGATCTGGTGATGTTCGCGGTCGCGCTGGTGGCGCTGTTCTGGTCGTTTGAAACCGTTCTGGTCTCCGCCAAATTTGGCTCTGTCACGGACGGGCTGCGGATCTCCAAGGTCTGGTTCCTGTCGGCTGTACCGCTCGGGTTTACCCTGATGATCTTCCGCCTCGTGCAGTCCTTCCTGCGTGATTTCCGGTCCCTTCGCGACGGCACCCCCGTCTACGAAGGCGACAAGCTGTTTGACTGAAGGACGACGCAATGCTTTGGAATAATCTTCAACAAACGGTCGAGCTTGGCTGGGACTTCTATCTGCCGGTGCTCCTGTTTGTCGGCCTCATCGCCATGGCGGTGCCGGTCTGGGCCTCCATCGGGTCGGCGGCGATCCTCATGCTGATAATGTCCGGTGATCTGCCGCTGAGCCTGGTCGGTGAAAGCCTGTTTGCCGGCATCGACGCCTTTGCCCTCACAGCGGTGCCGCTGTTCATCCTGACCGGCGACGTATTGGTGCGCACAGGGCTGAGCCGGAAATTCCTGAACGTGGCCGAGGCGCTGACCTGCTGGGCCAAAGGCGGCTTCGGATCGGCCACGGTGCTGGTCTGCGGCATGTTCGCGGCGATCTCCGGCACTGACGCGGCGGGGGCCTCGGCTGTGGGCCGGATGACCATCGCCCGGCTGGTCGAAAGCGGCTACCCGCGCCCCTATGCCTGCGCGCTGGTGGCTGCGGGAGCCTGTACCGGCATCCTGATCCCGCCCTCGATCGCCTATATCATTATTGGCCTTGTGCTGGGCATTTCCGCCTCCACCCTGTTTCTGGCAGCGCTGATCCCCGGTCTGGCCATTCTGATATCGATCCTGATCACCAATATCGTGGTCAACCGGATCTACGGCTACGAGGGCGGCGGCAATATCAGCGTCGGAGAATGGTTCGCCAACCTGCGCCGCGCCCTGGCCGCCGACTGGTATGCTTTCATCGTGCCGGGCATCATCTTCTACGGCATCTTCTCGGGCCGGCTGACACCGACCGAGGCCGGGGCCACCGCCGTGGTTGTCACCATCATCATGGGGTTCATCCTCGGCACTCTGAAGCTGTCAGATTTCCCCGCCATGCTGGTCAGCTCCGCCAAGGTGAACGGGATCATCCTGCCGATCATCGCCTTTTCCGCCCCGCTGGCCGAGGCGCTGGCCATCATGGGTGTGCCGCAGGGATTTGTGACCGCCGTCACCTCGCTCACGGACGATCCTTATGTGCTGATCCTTCTGATGATCGGCATCCTGATTGCGGCCGGCTGCGTGATGGAGACCACACCCAATATTGTGATCCTCGCGCCGATCCTGAAGCCGCTCGCCGACAATATCGGCATGAACGAGATCCAGTTCTGCATCATGATGATCACCGCGCTGGGGGTTGGCTTCATCACCCCGCCCTTGGGCCTGAACCTCTTTGTGGTCTCCGGCATCACCGGCGAATCCATTCTCAAGATCGCCGCCCGCGCCGTTCCCTTTGTCTTATTCATGCTGATGGTTGTTCTGCTGATCGCCTATGTGCCGGCCGTATCGACCACTTTGCTCCCCGATATCTACAAGTAACAGGACAGAATTGATGCCTATCGAGTATCTCAAGAAAGCCACCCTGACTTCCAAATCCGGTGCATCGGACGTGCATGACACGGTCGAAACCATCCTGTCGGATATCGAGGCCGGCGGCGATCAGGCAGCGCTGGACTATGCGGCCAAGTTCGATAAATACGACGGTAATATCGTCCTCACCCCGGAGGAGATTGAGGCCGCTTGCGCGCTGGTGCCGGAGAAGCTGAAGGCCGACATCCGCTTTGCCCAGGACAACGTGCGCCGCTTTGCAGAAACCCAGAAAGCAACCCTCAGCGAGGTGGAGCTGGAAGTGGTGCCCGGCCTGATCGCGGGCCAGAAGGCGATCCCGGTGGACGCGGCGGGCTGCTACGTGCCCGGCGGGCGCTACAGCCATATCGCCAGCGCCATCATGACCGTGACCACCGCCAAGGTGGCGGGCTGCAAGCATATCATGGCCTGTTCCCCGCCGCGCCCCGGTGTCGGCGTGGCACCCGCGATTGTTTACGCCGCCCATATCAGCGGCGCCGATACCATCATGGCGATCGGCGGCGTGCAGGGCGTGGCGGCGATGACCTTTGGCCTGTTCGGCCTGCCCAAGGCCAATATCCTTGTCGGTCCCGGCAACCAGTTTGTGGCCGAAGCCAAGCGTTTCCTGTTCGGGCGGGTTGGGATCGACATGATTGCAGGCCCCACCGACAGCCTGATCCTGGCGGACGCCAAGGCTGATGCCATGGTGGTGGCCACCGATCTGGTCGGCCAGGCCGAGCATGGCTACAACTCGCCGGTCTGGCTGGTGACGGATGATCGCCCTCTCGCCGAAGAGGTCATGCGGCTGGTCCCGGATCTGATCGCCGATCTGCCCGAGGTGAACCGCGAAAACGCCGCCGCAGCGTGGCGCGACTACGCCGAGGTGATCCTCTGTGAGGACCGCGAGGAGATGGCGGCCACCTCGGACCGCTATGCGCCGGAACACCTGACCGTGCAGGCTGAGGACCTGGACTGGTGGCTGGAACGGCTGACCTGCTACGGCTCGCTTTTCTTGGGTGAGGAAACCACCGTGGCTTTCGGCGACAAAGCCTCGGGCACCAATCACGTGCTGCCCACCTCGGGGGCTGCGTCTTACACCGGCGGGCTCAGCGTCCATAAATACATGAAGATCGTCACCTGGCAGCGCGCCACCCGCGACGGGGCCAAGCCTGTGGCAGAGGCCACTGCGCGGATTTCGCGGCTGGAAGGGATGGAGGGCCACGCCCGCACCGCCGACATCCGGCTGGCGAAATACTTCCCCGATGAAACCTTTGATCTGTCCGCCGATGGATGAGTTCTGCCAATTCACCGACCTGCGCGGGCACACCGCCGTTGTGACAGGTGCCAGTGCCGGCCTTGGCCGCCGCGCCGCTTTGACCCTGTGGCGCGCCGGGGCCAATGTCGTTGGGGTTGCCCGCCGGGCAGAGGCCCTCGCCGACTGGCAGGCCGAGGCCGGGCGCGGCACCCATGCGGTGGCCTTTGACGTCTCCGACCGCGGTGCCCTGGCGGATCTTGCCGAGCGGGTTTCTGATCCATTTGGCGCGCCGGATATCCTGATCCACGCGGCGGGCATCAACACCCGGCAGACCGCAGATGAGGTCACTCCCGAGGGCTGGGATATGACACTGGACCTGAACCTCGCAGTACCCTTCTTCCTCAGCCAGCTTCTGGTGCCGGGAATGAAAGAAAACGGCTGGGGGAGGATCGTCAACTTCGCCTCGCTGCAGACCATGCGCGCCTTTCCCGGCGGGCTGGCCTATGGCGCCTCCAAGGGGGGCATCGCCCAGCTGACCCGCGCCATGGCCGAAGCCTGGTCGCCGGCCGGGATCAATGTCAACGCCATCGGCCCCGGCTTCTTCCGGACGGAACTGACGGCTGCCGTGTTCAACGATCCCGACCGCGCCGCCCGCAACGCCGCGCAGACCTGTATCGGGCGCAACGGCGAACCCGAGGATCTGGACGGGCCGCTGCTGTTCCTGTGTTCGGACGCCTCTGCCTATGTGACCGGGCAGGTGCTGATGGTCGACGGGGGGTTCACCGCAAAATGAAAGCACTTGTCTATACCGGTCCCGAAGGCATGGAATACCGCGACGCAGCGGATCCTGTGGCCAAAGGCGGCGAACAGCTGATCCGCATTTCGCAGGTCGGTATCTGCGGCTCTGACATGCACGCCTACCTTGGCCATGATGACCGCCGGCCCGCGCCGCTGATCCTCGGACATGAGGCGGCTGGGGTGATCGAAGGCGGGGCGCGCAACGGTGAACGGGTGACAATCAACCCGCTGGTCTCCTGTGGGACATGCGCCGCCTGCACTTCGGGACGGGGCAACCTGTGTCCGGACCGGCAGATCATCTCCATGCCGCCGCGCGAGGGGGCCTTTGCCGAACTGGTGGCCATGCCCGACCAGAATCTTGTGAGCGTGCCGGACAGTGTTCCGCTGGCCAAGGCAGCCCTGGCCGAACCCATTGCCTGCGGCTGGCATGCTGTCAGCAAGGCCCGCGACACCGTGCCCGATGCGTCGACGGCACTTGTCTTGGGCGGAGGGGCAATCGGTCTCGGGGCCGCACTCAGCCTTGCCGCGCGGGGCATCCCAGATGTGACAGTGGTAGAGCCCGGCGCAGGCCGCCGCCGCTTTCTTTCAGAACAGTGCGGTCAAAATGCCGTCACGCTGGAAGACCTCCCGGCGGACGCACAGTTTGATGTGGTGATCGACGGGGTTGGCTATGCGGCCACCCGCGCCACCGCCTCGGCCCATGCACGTCCCGGCGGGGTGATCGTGCATATCGGGCTGGGCGAAGACACCGGCGGGCTGGATGTGCGCCGGATGACACTGCAGGAAATCACCTTCATCGGCACCTATACCTACACGCCCGAGGATTTCCGCCAGACCGCCGCGGCGATCTTTGAGGGCCGCCTCGGCCCGCTGGACTGGGTCGAAGCCCGGCCGTTGACACAGGGCGCGCAGGCCTTCGCCGACATCCGCAGCGGTACGGTTGCCGCCCCGAAAATCCTGCTTGTTCCTGAAACTGCCCCGGAAGGAGGCCTCTAGCCATGTATCACAAGATCATCATCGCCCTGTCGCTGGAACACGGTATCGCAGAACGTGCGCTGGAAGCCGCCCGCTGCATGGCCGCTGAAGGTGCGATCATCGAGGCTGTTCACGTCTACGAGGCCCCGCGCGGCGCGGTCAGCGCCTATCTCGACGAAAAGGACGTGCAAAAGGCCTATGCCGCCACCAAGCAGCGGCTTGCAGACCGCGTGGCCGAGGCAGAGGGCGTGACCGCCGTCATGCTCACCGGTCATTCCAGCCGGACGCTCACTGAATACGCCGAAAGCAGCGGTGCCGATCTGATCATTTCCGGCAGCCACAAGCCGGGCGTCAGCGACTATTTCCTTGGCACAACAGCCGCCCGGATCGTCCGCCACGCGCCCTGCACCGTTGTTGTGCTGCGCTAGACACCAAGACATCTGAAGAGGAGACACCCTGTTGTCCATAAACGAAAAAATTGCGGATACGCTGATCGAGAACGAGGTCGGCTTCATCACCACCGTGCCCTGTAAACAGCTGGCCGGCGTGATCGAGGAAGTCGAGAACCGGCCTGAAATCCATCACGTTCCGTCAAATAAGGAAGACGAGGGCATGGGCCTCTGCGCCGGGGCCTGGATGGGCGGCAAGCGCCCTGCCATCATCATGCAGAACACCGCCCTCGGGGTCACCATCAACACGTTGGCGACGCTGACGCAATACTACCGGATGCCGCTGCCGATGCTGATCTCTTATCGCGGCGAGCTGGGTGAACCGGTGGCCTGCCAGGTGGAAATGGCGGTGCATACCAAGGCGCTGCTGAACCAGATGAACATCCCGACCTACCACTTCCATAAACGCGAAGACGCGGAGGAACTGGATGCGATCCTGAAATACACCTTCATGTGCAACAAGCCGGTCGCCATCCTGACCGATGCAACCTTCTGGGGAGGCTACTGAGATGATCCGCTCTGAAGTTTTGAAAGAGATCGCCCCGATCCTGCGCGACCAGCTGGTGGTCTGTAACATCGGCATCCCCAGCCAGGAGTTGCACGCGATTGATGACCAGCCGAGCAATTTCTACATGCTGGGCACCATGGGGCTGGCCTCTTCCATCGGGCTGGGGCTGGCACTGGCGCAGGACAAAACCGTGATCACCATCGATGGTGACGGCTCCATCCTGACCAATCTTGGCACCCTGCCGACCGTCGCCAACAATGTGGCGGATAACTTCATTCTGCTGATTGTTGATAACGGATCCTATGGCTCCACCGGTGATCAGCCGACCTATGCGGGCAAGAAAACCTCTCTGTCAGCGGTGGCACAGGCCTGCGGCTGCGAGAATGTGGTGGAGTGCCGGGCCGAAGAAACCGGTGCAGTCCTGCAGCAGGCGATTGACAGCCGTCAGATGACCGTCATTGTCTGCAAATGCGAGAGCGGCAATGCAAAAATGCCTGTCATTACAATGGACCCGGTGGTGATCCGGGACCGTTTCATGAAAGCAGTGCAGGCCTGATTGCTGGATGTTTGAAGACAGAAAAATCCATTCCACGGCAGACGCGCGCCGTCTGGCGAAAAAGCGGCTGCCGTGGATGGTGTTTGACTATTTCGATGGTGCTGCGGGTGAAGAACACGGCGCCATGCTGGCCCGCCGGGCAATGCAGGACATCCGGCTGACCCCGCGGGTTCTGCGCAACGTCAGCAAGCGCGACCTCAGCGTGGATCTGTTCGGCAAGCTGGCCCTGCGCCCTTTTGGCATCAGCCCGATGGGCATGTGCAACCTGGCCGCCCCTGGTGCCGACCTGATGCTGGCCAAGCTGGCGGCGCGCTACCGGGTGCCGCATGGAGTTTCAACCGTGGCGTCGACGGACATGGAAACGCTGCTGAAAGCCTCGGACGGGATGGCCTGGTTCCAGCTTTACTTCAGCGGCGACGGCAGCGGAACGATGAAACTGGTGGAGCGGGCAAAATCCGCTGGCTACCAGACGCTGGTGGTGACCTTGGATGTGCCGGAAGTGGGCCGCCGCCCGCGCGAGCTGCGGCATGGGTTCAAAATGCCCTTCCGTATCGGCCCGAAGCAGTTTGCAGATTTTGCCTTGCACCCGCGCTGGTCGCTGTCCACGCTGAAACACGGCCGCCCGCAAATGGCGAATTTTGATGGCAAAGACTATATCTTCGACCGTACCGAAAGCCGCGCGGCGGCGGATTGGGACACGTTCAAGCGCCTGCGTGACGCCTGGCCGGGCAAACTGGTTGCCAAAGGTGTCCTGCATCCGGGGGATGCCGTGCAGTTGCGTGACGCCGGAGCGGATGCCGTGCAGGTTTCCAGCCACGGCTCCCGCCAATTGGACAGTGCCCCGCCGCCAATCCTGGCGCTGAAGGCCGTCCGGCAAGCTGTCGGAGCTGATTTCCCGGTCTTCTTCGATTCAGGCGTTCGTTCCGGAGAAGATGTCCTCAAGGCCTACCTGATGGGGGCGGATTACGTGTTCCTGGGCCGCGCTGTATTGTTTGCCATTGCCGCGGGAGGCGTAGAAGGATTGCACCGGGTTTGGGACCTGATATCGGAGGAGCTGAGCCTCGCGTTGGCCCAGGTTGGAGAGGTGACCTGCTGCCCGGAAACTGGACCAATCGAAGCTGGAGTTTTCCACTTATGATCCCGAGAGCGGGAGAAGGAGAGTTCCATGAAGAAGAGCAAGTTCACTGAAGCGCAGATTGCGTTTGTCCTGAAGCAGGCCGAAGGCGGAGCGAGCGTGGCAGAGGTGTGCCGCAAAACCGGGATCGCTGAGGCCACGTTCTGTAATTGGCGAAAGAAATACGGCGGCCTGATGCCTTCGGAGATGAAAAGGCTGAAGATGCTGGATGAGGAGAATGCCAGACTGAAGCGGCTGGTGGCAGATCTGTCGCTGGAATGAGCCCTTTTCCGCCATTGGTCCGAGGACAATGGGCGAATGCGATGTTGCAGGACGTTATCAAACGAAAACTCTAAGGCCTGCTCGCCGCCGTGAGCTTGTGGATGACCTCCGGTCTGTCTGGGGCGTCAGCATCCGCCGCGCCTGCGGCGTTCTTCTGGCCCAGAGATCGGGCTATCACTACCGCCTCATGGCGATGACCAAGCCGAACTCAAAAAGCGTATCCGGGAGATTGCAGAGGCTCGTATGCGCTACGGCTACCGGCGCATTCATGTTCTGCTGCGCCGCGAAGGCTGGCTGGTGAACGCCGAAAGGGACTTCGTGCATGACCAGCTCGCAACCGGCCGCAAAATCCGGGTTCTGACTGTCGTAGACACGTTCTCCCGGTTGTCACCCGCAACCGGCCCCCGCTTCAGCTATCGGGGCGAAGATGTGGTTTACACCCTGGAACGGGTGTGTCGGAACATCGGCTATCCAAAGCCGATCCGCGTCGACCAAGGATCGGAGTTCGTATCTCGTGATCTGGATCTGCGGGCCTGCCAGCAAAATGTCATCCTGGACTTCTCCAGACCGGGCAAGCCAACTGACAACGCT
>CAJXHQ010000057.1 GCA_913054485.1 uncultured Paracoccaceae bacterium | reverse complement strand
GACCATTGCAGGCGCGCCGGGTTTCACGGCGTTCACATAGACCAGGCCCGCCAGGCATTCGGCCACCGCCTGGGTGATTGCCCCTGCGATGGTGGAGGGGGCCGTCGCGCCGGCCATGCCTGCGGACAGCAGTAGCACCGGCATGTCGCCTTTGATGCATTCCTCCATCACCTCGCAGCTTTCGGTGGCGAATTTCATCGGCGGCACCACAAAGCAGTTGGAGTTCGACACAAAAGGCCGTTCGCGCCACTTGTCCTCGCCGCCGGCGATCATGTGCAGCATTTCCAGCCCCGGCTTCACGTAACCCGGTTCGGTGAATGAGACGCCGATATGTTTGGTGGTGCCCGAAACCGTGGCGTAGATGGAGTTCAGGTCCATTTCCAGATTGTCAGGAATATCGCGGCAGACCATTGGCCGCTGCACAAAATGGATATTGTCCAGCACATCGCAGATGCGGGCGGCGTCATGCAGGTCCTGCACGGTGGAATCGCGGTAGGCGCGGCCCTGCGCGTCGACCATGCTTACCGCAGCGCCGGCCGTGCCGTAATGCACACGGGTGCCGGAAAGCTCCAGATCGTTGCGCGCCTCGCGGCCGTGCAGCGTGATTGAGCGGTTGGCCTTGGCGATGGTGTCTTCCACCAGCGCGCGCGGGAAACGGATACGGCCGTCATCGCCCAGGATGGCACCGGCGGCGGTCAGGTAATCAATGCCGCTTTGCGGCGCGTCGGCGAGGCCGATCTCCTCCAGTGCGGTCAGCGCCGCCTGATGGATGCGTTCCATGTCCTGCTGGCTGAGCGGCTGGTAGCGCCCGCCTTCCATGCCGGGGCGCACCGGGCGCAGGTGATCGGGAAGAGCTGCTGCACGGGCTGCACGGCGGGCATTGCGGCCGCCGCCGCATGCGGGTTTGCGCGAGGGAGTAGTCTGTTCGTTCATGATACGCAAGGGACCTTGAGAAGCCGGTCTTCAGCTGACCGGAAAAGTTAACGGATTGGATTGGGTTAGATCACGATCCGTCCGGCCGCCCGCGCGCAGCACGACCGCGATCCGCACCAATGGTGCGGCAGATCAGGCTGATTGTGCTGCGTTCGCCTTGCATGCGGCCTCCTGTGACTAGGGACATGCTGCTGTCTTTCACGGCGTAATCTTGTCTGTTTGCGACTTGTGTGAAATTTGCGACCAGTTTTTCACATCCAAGCAGGAGCGGCAGTTTCGGCTCATTAATCGAAAACGAGATGAAAAATGTTCGGTTTTACCGTGGCTTAACGCTGATCTTAATCATTTCCCGCCGTGCCTTCTGTTTTCAGGCACGGCAGACTACCAGCTGTTAAGCTTTTTCTGGCAAAAATAATCTGTTCACCGGCGGCTCGCATCGTCACGGCTATCCGCCTCCTATCGAGAGATTGAACCATGGCTGCTGTCAGAACGACCAGACTGTTTCTGCGCCGCACCGCCGCTGCGGTGACATTGATCGGCGCTGCGCTTCCTGCTGTTGCAGGCGGTTGGGACGGGGTGTTTGTCTTGCCTTGGTCCTCTGCCGCGCAGGAGCCGGGCGAACGAGGCCAGGACTTGCCTGGCCTTCTCCTGGGTGTCGCTTGGGGGGCTGCGCCCGGCAGGGCGTCGGGCCCTGCCGCCGAAGCTCCGCAGGTCCGGGCCGGCTTTGGCACCAGCAGCCTGCAGGGCTACCTGTCCCTGCCAGCTTCGGGCCGGCTTCAGGACTTACCGGGCACAGGCCGCAGTGATTTCGGAGTCGGGGTGATCTTTGCGCCCTCCAGCACTTTTGAGCTGCAGGGCGAGGTCTTGCACAGCGATACGCCGGATGCCGCCGCAGCGGGCGGTCAGGACCGCCTGCGGCTGAGCGCCTCTTTCCGGTTCTGAAACAGGATCAGGCGGCAGCCATTTCCCCGGCAAAGCGGCTGAGCGTCTGAAGCGCGGCGGCAAAGGCCGTATCGTCGATCGTCATGGCCACCCGGATATGGCCCGCGGCCGCCGAGCCGAAGCTTTCCCCGGGCATCACCGCGATCCGTTCCGCATCCAGCAGCCGGTTGGCAAATTCTTCGCCCGTGAGTCCGGTGCCGCGGATATCCAGCATCAGGTACATCGCCCCCTGCGAAGGGATCTGGCGGATCAGGGTCTGCTGGGCAAGAATCTCCTGCGCCAGGGACCGGCGGCGACGGAAGGGGGCGGCGATTTCCTCCTCCAGCGGTGTGCCCTCGCCAAGTGCGAAGACGGCGGCGTCCTGAATGTAGCCGGGCACCCCGTAGGTGGTGTGGGTCGCCAGGGTGATCAGGTGGCTGATGGCCTCTTCCGGGCCGGCCACCCAGCCGCAGCGCGATCCGGTCATGGCGTGGCTTTTCGACATCGATCCGACCACCAGGGTGCGCTCTGCCATGCCGGGCAGGCTGCGCGGGCTGATGTGTTCGCCCTGCCAGATCTGAGTGTCATAGACCTCGTCCGAGATCAGCCACAGGTCATGGCGCTGGCAGACACGCGCGATCATCTCCATCGTTTCGCGCGGGTAGACCACGCCGGTGGGGTTGTTGGGCGAGTTGATCAGCAGCGAAGTTGCGCCTTTCGCGGCCGCGTCCAGCACGTCTTCCTGCGGCAGGAAGGCATCGCGCGAGCGGGTCGGTACCGCTTTCGGCACCGCGCCGATGCCGCGGATGGTGCCGGGGTAGGTGGCATAATAGGGATCAAGGTAGAGCGCGGTTGCACCTTCGTCACAGGCGGCATGATGGGCGGCAAACAATGCCGACTGGCCGCCTGGGGTGATCAGGATATTACCGCGGGTGGTCGCAACGCCGGTGCGGTCGCTCAGCCGCTTGGCAACCGTGTCGCGCAGCACATCGGTGCCGGGCACCATCGCATAGCCGGTGTGGCCGCCCTTGGCAGAAGCGTCCATTGCTTCCAGGATGACCGGCGCAGTGCGGATGTCATGTTCGCCAATGGTCAGCTCGGTCACCTGCTCGCCCGCCGCGATCATGGCCCGCGCGCGGTAAAAGACGTCCCAGCCATCCGAGCCGCCTCCGGTCAGATGTGTGATTCGATGCGACAATTTCATCGGCTCTCTCCCAGTCGTTTGGGCAGACAGGGGCAGAGTGTTCCCGCTTTGTCAATCAGCCGCGCGGCGGCAATGCCGCTTGCAGCTTTTTCGTCAGTGAGCCGCGCATGATGTCATAGGAGCTGGTGATGCGGTGGCGCAGCTCGTCCTCGGGCGCGTCCATTGGAATGCGGATCCAGGAGCGGTGGAAATAAGGCGCTTTCACGCCGGCACCGGCGTCGATCAGCATCTGTGCGGTCTCAACATCGGCGCATTTCACCGACACGCCGTCATTGGCCGTGCCCATGCAGGCAAACATCTTGCCGCCCACCTTCCAGGCGTCATGGCCGCCGCCCCAGGGGTCGGAAACCTCGGCCCCCGGCAGGGCGGCGCAAATGGAGTTGATCAGATCGCGCGACATGGCTGCAGACTGCCCGGCAGGGGCGGGGAACTCAACCCTTGGCGCATGCCGGGCTGCGTGTTATGCAGGCCCCATGAACCCGATGCGCACCATTATTATCTGCTGCATTCCCTGCTGATTTCACAGCGGGCCGGTTTCTGTCGTTTTCTTCCACGTGACAAGTTGCTAAGCCCGCGCTGCGCGCAAGCCAGGCCAAAGGACATGTCATGACGGTGATCAAGCTCCACAACACCAAGACCCGCAGGAAAGAGGTCTTCGAGCCGATCGAGGCTTCCAATGTGCGGATGTATGTCTGCGGGCCAACGGTCTATGACCGGGCCCATCTGGGCAATGCGCGTCCCGTCGTCGTTTTCGACATGCTCTACCGGCTGCTGCGCGAGACTTACGGTGCGGATCACGTGACTTACGCGCGCAACTTCACCGACGTGGATGACAAGATCAACGCCCGCGCCGCCGAGAGCGGCCGCGCGATTGGCGAGATCACTGCCGAAACCACCCAGTGGTTCCTGGACGACATGGGCGCACTTGGCGCGCTGGAGCCCAACCACATGCCGCGCGCCACGGAGTATATTCCGCAGATGGTGGCGATGATCGAAGAGCTGATCGCCAAGGGCCATGCCTACGCTGCCGAAGGCCATGCGCTGTTTGCTGTCGACAGCTGGAAAGAGGGCTATGGCAGGCTGTCGGGCCGCTCGGTCGATGACATGATTGCGGGCGCCCGCGTGGAAGTGGCACCCTACAAGAAAAACCCGATGGATTTTGTGCTGTGGAAACCCTCGACCGGGGATCAGCCTGGCTGGGACAGCCCCTGGGGCCGCGGCCGTCCGGGCTGGCATATTGAATGCTCGGCCATGTCTTATGAGCTGCTGGGGGAAAGTTTCGACATTCACGGCGGCGGCAACGACCTGATGTTCCCGCACCATGAGAACGAGATCGCCCAGAGCTGCTGCGCCCATCCGGAGGGTGAGTTCGCGCGCTACTGGCTGCACAATGAGATGCTGCAGGTCGAGGGCAAGAAAATGTCCAAGTCGCTGGGCAATTTCTTCACCGTGCATGACCTGTTCGATCAGGGGTTTGCGGGCGAGGTGATCCGGCTGGTGTTCCTGGCGACGCATTACCGCAAACCGATGGACTGGACCGCAAAGAAGGCGTCGGAGGCCGAAGCGACGCTGCGCAAGTGGCGGGCGCTGACAGCGGGCATCGAGCCCGCCGCCAGCGCTGCTGCCGCGGTGGTTGAGGCGCTGGCCGATGATCTCAATACCGCCGGAGCCATTGCAGAACTGCATAAATTGGCGGCGGCGGGGGAAGCGGCGGCGCTGCTGGCATCGGCGCAGCTGATGGGGCTTTTGACCGGCGAGCTTGGGGCATGGGCGGAAGGTCCGGATCTGTCGGCGCATGAGGTGAAGCTTTTTACAGCACGGCAGGCGGCGATGGAGACGAAGGATTTTTCGGAAGTGGACCGGCTGAAGGCTGCCTACCAGGCGGCCGGGCTGGAAGTGCGGATGAGCAAGACCGGCGTTGAGCTGGTGCCGGGCGCAGGCTTCGATGCCGCAGCGCTGGATGCGCTTTGAGAGGCGGGAGTAAAGGGGGCTCTGCCCCCCGATCGCAAGCGATCTCCCCCCGGGATATTTGGAGCCAGGTGAATAAAGGGGCAACCCCATGAGCGAGCGTTTATATATCTACGACACCACCCTGCGCGACGGGCAGCAGACGCAGGGTGTGCAGTTCTCGACCGGGGAGAAGGTGCAGATTGCACAAGCGCTGGACGCTTTGGGTGTGGACTATATCGAGGGCGGCTGGCCCGGGGCCAATCCCACCGACAGCGCGTTTTTTGAGACAGGCCTGAAGACGCGTGCCCGGATGACCGCATTTGGGATGACTAAACGGGCCGGGCGGTCCGCTGAGAATGACGATGTGCTGGCGGCGGTGATGAATGCGGGCACGCAGTCGGTTTGTCTGGTGGGCAAGGCGCATGATTATCATGTGACCCATGCGCTGGGGATCAGTCTGGACGAGAACCTGGAGAATATCCGGGCGTCCGTGGCGCACATCGCGGCGCAGGGCCGCGAGGCTCTGTATGACGCTGAGCATTTCTTTGACGGCTACAAGGACAATCCCGCCTTTGCCACGGCTGCCTGCCGCGCCGCATTGGAGGCAGGCGAGCGCTGGGTGGTGCTGTGCGACACCAATGGCGGCACGCTGCCCTCGGAAGTGGGGCGGATCGTCTCGGAATTGATTGCGGCGGGGCTGCCGGGGGACAAGCTGGGCATTCACACCCACAATGACACCGAAAACGCCGTGGCCTGTTCTCTGGCAGCGGTGGAGGCGGGCGCGCGGCAGATTCAGGGAACCCTGAATGGGCTAGGCGAGCGTTGCGGCAATGCCAACCTTACCTCGCTGATCCCGGTGCTGCTGCTGAAGGAGCCTTATGCGAGCCAGTTTGAGATTGGCGTCAGCCGCGAGGCGCTGCAAGGGCTCACCCAGATCAGCCGCACGCTGGACGATATTCTGAACCGGGTGCCGGTGAAACAGGCGCCTTTTGTAGGAGCCTCGGCCTTTGCTCATAAGGCGGGGCTGCATGCCTCGGCGATCCTGAAGGATCCTTCGACTTACGAGCATATCGAGCCTTCGCTGGTGGGCAATGAGCGCATCATTCCGATGTCGAACCAGGCCGGCCAGTCGAACCTGCGCAAGCGGCTGACGGATGCCGGGCTTGCGGTTGAGAAGGGCGATCCGGCGCTGGCGCGTATTCTGGATGTGATCAAGGTGCGCGAGGCTGAGGGCTATTCCTATGACACCGCGCAGGCCTCGTTTGAGATGCTGGCGCGCGAGGAGCTGGGCCAGCTGCCCGATTTCTTCGAGGTGAAGCGCTATAAGGTCACTGTTGAGCGGCGCAAGAACAAGTACAACCGCATGGTCAGCCTGTCGGAAGCCGTGGTGGTGGTGAAGGTCGACGGCGAA
Organism: uncultured Paracoccaceae bacterium; assembly: GCA_913054485.1. Lineage (GTDB taxonomy): Bacteria > Pseudomonadota > Alphaproteobacteria > Rhodobacterales > Rhodobacteraceae > FREY01. Next base: position 4,348 of record CAJXHQ010000057.1, on the reverse strand, counting down.
AAGCGCCTGTCGGTGAGTGAATCGCTGGATGAGACCGGCAGCGACCGCGGGCCGGTGAACGCATTGGCCAAGGCGCTGAGCAAGGATCTGGGGCGCTTTTCGGACACGCTGGCTGATATGCGGCTGGTCGACTTCAAGGTGCGTATCACCCAAGGCGGCACCGAGGCGGTGACCCGGGTGATCATCGACAGCGAGGACGGGCAGGGGCGGCGCTGGTCCACGGTTGGCGTCAGCGCCAACATAATCGATGCTTCTTTTGAGGCGCTGCTGGATGCGATCCGCTGGAAGCTGATCCGCGATGCAGTTTGACGAGGACCTGACCGCCTGCGCCGATCTGGTGAGGCAGGCCGACCCGGACCGGTTTCAGGCGGTGATGGCTGCGCCTGTTGCGGCGCGCCCGGTGCTGTTTGCGCTTTATGCGTTCAATATTGAGCTGGCGCGTGCGCCCTGGGCCAGCCAGGAAGCGATGATTGCCGAGATGCGGGTGCAATGGTGGCGCGACATCGGCGCGGAGATCGCCGGCGGCAAACCGGTGCGGCGGCATTTCGTGGCAACGCCCTTGGGGCGGCTGCTGACCCCGGAGCTGGCGGCGCATATTGACGCCATGGCCGAAGCGCGGCGCTGGCATATCTACAAGGATCCCTTTGCGGATCAGGCAGAGTTTGACGCACATATCGACGCCACCAATGGATCCTTGATGTGGATGGCCGCTGCCTCGCTTGGTGCCGCAGATGAGCATGTGGTGCGGGATTTTGCCTATGGCGCCGGGGTTGCAGCCTGGCTGAAGGCCATTCCGGATCTGGAAAAACAAAAACGCGTGCCGCTGCTGGATGGCACGGTCGAGGGTGTCCGGGCCTTGGCCGCGGCTGCGTTGGAGCGGTTGCAGCAGGCGCGGGCCGACGGCGGCCAGGTCTCAAAAGAAGCAGGCGTTGCGCTGCTGGCGGGCTGGCAGGCTGAAGCGCTGCTGAAACAGGCCGTGCGCGAGCCAAACCTCGTGGCCGAGGGCGCGCTGGGGCAGAGTGAGTTCCGCCGCCGTGCGGGCCTGATGTGGCGGGCTGCACTAGGCCGCTGGTAGCAAAAAAGTCTTCCCAATTGTCCGCGCAAAGCACTTCCTACACGGGGAGGGCGTTATACGCCCGCCCTTTGGTCCGGGCGCGGGGGAGTTTGGGGCCTTAAGCCTCTTTTGGGCGCAGCACCAGCCACAGGAGCGCGCCGCCGGCCAGCATCAGGAAGGGGGCCATGGCCATGTTCACGGCGTTCCAGCCCTCGATCGGCGTGCCGCCGGAGCAGTTCATCAGCCCGCCCGAGGCCAGCGAGGCAAAGGTCACACCGCCGAAAACGATGAAGTCGTTCAGCCCCTGCATACGGCCGCGCTCGTGCGGCTCGTGGGCGCCGGCCAGCATGGGGGTGGCGCCGATAAAGCCGAAGTTCCAGCCCACGCCGAGCAGGATCAGGGCGAGGAAGAAGTTCTCCAGCTCGACCCCTTGCAGACCGACGGCTCCGGCGGCGGCCAGGATCACGATGCCGGTGCCCATGATCTTTTCGACGCCGAAGCGGGCGATCAGGTGGCCGGTGAAGAAGGAGGGCACGAACATCGCCAGCACGTGGCCCGAGACCACGTCGGCGGCGTTGTTTTCGGTGAAGCCGCAGCCGACGACCGCCAGCGGTGTTGAGGTCATCACCAGGTTCATCAGCGCGTAAGACACCGTGGCGCAGATCACCGCAACCACAATGCGGGGGATGGCCAGAAGCTCCAGCCGGCTGCGGCCTTTGGGCGCATCGGCTGAGGGCGCATCAGGGCGCGGAATATCGAGGAACAGGAAGATCAGCGATCCGATCACGTTGATCGCAACTACGGTCAGATAGGTGCCGAGGAAGGGGATCACAAAGGCCTGCGAGGTCACTTTCACTAGCTGCGGGCCGATGATCGCTGACAAGAGCCCCCCGGCCATCACGTAGGAAATCGCCTTGGGGCGGAAGTCATCGGATGCAGTATCGGCGGCGGCAAAACGGTAGAAGCCCTGCGCGCTCATGTAGATGCCGGTGAAGAAACTGCCCAGAAGGAACATCGGGAAGGAGCCAAGGTAGAGCCCGTAAGCGCCGACAATGCCGCCGATCGCGCCGCCGAGGGAGCCGGTCAGAAAGCCCGCCTTGCGCCCGAACCGCTGTATGATCGCCGACATCGGGTTGGCCGAGAGCATCGACGACAGAACAATCACCGAGATCGGCAGCGTCGCGAAGCAGGGGTTGGTGGCCAGCGATTGCCCGGCCAGACCGCCCAAAACAAAGATCATCGGCATCTGGGAGCCCAGGAAGGCCTGGGCGATCACCAGAATAAACACATTGCGCTTGGCGCTGCGGTTGTCTGCTTGGGTCATCGTCATGCTCATGTGCGAATCCGTACTCCTGTTAACTGCTTTGCACAAGGGAGTCGGTTTTCACACTTGCCTGTGCATCTGTGCAGAGGCAGGCTGAGCGGGTTGGAACATGGGGGGCATAATGCCGCAAAACCGTATCGGACGGATCATTTCGGGTCCGGACTGCGTCGCCGAGGGTGCTGCGCATCTGGCGCAGCATGACCCGAGATTTGCCGCAGCACTTGCGCGGACCGGCCCCTTGCCGCTGCGACTGAAGCCCGACGGGTTTGAACAGCTGCTGAGTGCCATAGTCAGCCAGCAGATCAGTGTGGCCGCGGCCAATGGCATTTGGAAGAAGATGAAATCCGCGCGCCTCACCGGGCCGCGCAAGGTGATGTGGGCCTCGGATGAGGATTTGCGCGCCGCCGGCCTCAGCCGCCAGAAGGTGCGCTATGCCAAGGCGCTTGCCGAGGCGCGGATCAACTATGCCGCCCTGCGCGACGCCCCGACAGTGGAAGTGATCGCCACCCTGGTTGAGGTGCCGGGCATCGGCATCTGGACGGCCGAGATCTATGCCATGTTCTCGCTCGGCCGGGCGGATGTCTTTGCGCCGGGCGATCTGGCCCTGCAAGAAGCGGCCCGCGTCCTTTTCGACCTTCCCGAACGCCCCAAGGAGCGCGCGCTGCGGCAAATGGCCGAAGACTGGTCGCCGTGGCGGTCGGTTGCGGCCCGGCTCTTGTGGGCCTATTACCACGTGGCAAAGGACAGGGAAGGGATCCGATGACACGTGTTTTGACAGCCGGGCGCAAAGAGCCGCTCTCGGGGGATACCCGTTCGATCGTGGTGTTTCTGCATGGCTATGGCGCCAATGGCGCGGATCTGCTGGGGCTGGCCGACCCGCTGGCGGAACACCTGCCGGACACGCTGTTTGTGGCGCCGGATGCGCCCGAGGCCTGCGCCGGCGCGCCGATGGGCTTTCAGTGGTTCCCGATCCCCTGGATCGATGGGTCTTCGGAGGAGGAAAGCATGCGCGGCATGCAGGCCGCTGTCGAAGACTTGGATGCCTTCCTTGATGCGCTGATGGTGGATGAGGACGTGTTGCCGGAACAGGTGGTGCTGTTCGGCTTCAGCCAGGGCACCATGATGTCGCTGCATGTCGCCCCGCGCCGCGAGGACCCGGTGGCGGGCATCGTGGCCTTCTCGGGCCGGCTGATGTCGCCTGACACTTTCAAGGACGAGGTGGTGAGCCGGATGCCGGTGCTTCTGGTGCATGGCGACGAGGACGAGGTGGTGCCGGTGCAATCGCTGCCGGAAGCCGCAGAAGCGCTGCAGGAGGCCGGGTTCAAGGATGTTTTTGCCCACATCATGAAGGGCACCGGTCACGGTATTGCACCTGATGGGCTCAGCGTGGCGCTGGCCTTCATGCGCGACAAGCTAAGCCTCTGAACTTTGCGCTTTAGCTGTCCCCGGGGTTTTCAACACTCCGGGTGCAGCGGCTCAGCCGGTGACTACTTCGTAGACCAGCTTGACGGAGACCAGCGCGAAGAACAGCCGCTCCGACAGCAGCCGCGCAATGGTGGCACCGGACCAGGCGCCGGCAATGGCGATGGGGGCCAGCCAGGCGGCCTGCGCCACGCTGTCCCAGGTGATCTGGCCTGCGGCAATGTAAGGTGGGACTTTCATCAGGTTGACGATGGAAAAGAAGATCGCCGTGGTGCCCAGAAAGACCATTTTCTCCAGCTTCTGCGGCAGTACATAGGTCTGGAACGGCGGCCCGCCGGCGTGGGAGATATAGCTGGTAAGCCCCGCCAGGCTGCCCCAGAACAGCCCGCGCGGCACATCCGCGGGGCGCGGCGGCACCGGGGTTTTGCGCAGATGGTTTTTCAGTGCGTTGAACAGGTAATAAAAGCCGATCGCCGCCACCAGCAGCTTCACCAGATCGCCGGGCACGTAAGAGACGGTGAAATAGCCGGTCAGAATGCCCGCCATCG
>CAJXHQ010000056.1 GCA_913054485.1 uncultured Paracoccaceae bacterium | reverse complement strand
GACCCGCGCTGAATGCAAGTTCTACCACGACCTGCGGTTTGATGGCCCTGTTCCTGCAAATGACCCTACCAGCGCGCCACTTCAGGACAGTGATTTCTCAGGCCTGCCGCCGACAGTGTTGGTCACCGCTGACTGTGACCCGGTGCGCGATGATTCAAAGGTCTATGCTGAGAAGATCAACGAAGCCGGAGGTCAGGCGCATTGGATCAACGAACCTGGTTTGGTGCATGGCTATTTACGTGCTCGCCATTCAGTGGGTCGGGCGCGGGCCAGTTTCGAACGGATCTCAGTTGCGATCGAGGCCCTAGGCCAAGAGATCTGGCCCTACGATTGACAGCTTACTGATACGAGCTTTCCAGCCGCGTAAAGGTCACTGTCTTGCCGTCTCGGGTATCGGTGCTGGTCAGGGGCCAGCCATGGCTGTCATCTGTTCTGTAGGTTTGTGAAATCACAGTTCCATCACCGGCAAAGGTGGTGATCTGATAGCCTTCGTCCTTGGCCTGCATTGTCTGCACACGGTTTTCACGCTGACCATCTGAATAGACCAGCTCATAGCTGCATTGCCCGATGACATTGGTGCAGCCATGAGGACGGAACTCTAGGCTCTCCCCATCGGGCCTTGCCGCTTTGATCAGCCGCCCGGCGCGGTTGAACTGAAAACGGGCAAATTCAGATTTCTGCCCGTCAGCAATCTCGAACACCGTAACGATGTTCTTGCCCCAGCTGCCTTTGCTAAAGACATGTTCCAGCACCAGTCCACTATCACTGCCAACCAGAACCGAAGACCCCGGCGCAATATCGTCAAAGCGATAACCCGGCTCTTGGGCCTGCGCCACCGAGGCACAGCCAAGCAGGAGGAGGGGAAGGCATGACTTCATGATACTGCTCCGCAATGAACTGTTCTTAGTGGCCAAAGCTAGGGGCCACAGCCCGGTACGTCCAGAGCATGTATACCAGCAGCCGTCATTGGCAGACGTCTGCTGATCTCTTGGTCACCACAAAAACGGCTCGGCCTTCATGGTATCAGCAACAGGTGCACCCATGCGGGACAGAATGGTGGGGGCCTGTTGTAGCTGGTTCATTACTGTATCCGCATCCGGGCCCTCTGCCTCGCCAAAGTAATACAGCGCGGTTTCCTGTTGCAGTGCACTACGCCCGCCGTGGTGGCCGCGTTCGTCTTGGCCGTGGTCTGCTGTTACGATCACCTCGTAGCCCATCTGCCGCCAACGCGGGATGAAGGGTGCCAGCATCTCGTCCATAACAAAACAGGCGTGATCCATTTCCTCGCAGTCGTGGTAGAACCGATGCCCCATGCTGTCGAGCGTGCAGGTGTGCAGCATGCCATAGTCCAGCCCATGACGCAGGCACAGGTTGGTCAGGCTGGCAAACAGATCCACATCCGACGGCGTCATCTGGTTGACCTTGCCATAGCCGGTCATGCTGTGGAACCGACCGTGGTTGATGGTGGCGCTGTCCGGCTCGTCATACTCCACATCGCGCACATAGTCGAAGGGCGAGCGGTTGAAGAACTCGGACCAGAAGCTATGCGCCACACCACCGGTCACGCCACCCCCCTTGCGGACCTGACTGAACACATCGTCCTGTTTGAGCCGGAACACATTGCCATTGCCGGTGCAGCCGTGCTTTTGCGGCGTCACCCCGGTGTGGATCGAGGCATAACAACTGGCCGAGGTCGAGGGCAGCACGGCGCGGTGTTTCCACACCCGTGCCTCGCCACTGTCGACCCAGCCTTCCAGATTGCCGAACAACCGGCGGAAATTGCGATAGGGCACGCCATCCAGAATGATGAGGAGAAGTTTACGGTCCATCGGGAGCTCCTTTTCGCGGTGTTGGTTTTGGCCCAACCTAGGGAATGGCTGCGTCAAGGCTGGCCAGTTTGCGCCCTCAATAGCAAAATCCCGACCTCTGCCAAGGGAAGGGGCCGGGATTTATAATGTCTTTATCAGCAGACTTTGGCCCAACCGATAGGGCGGACCGCGCCTGACCTTCCCCCCGGGAAGGCGCTTTCGCACCTCCCCATGGTCAGGCACGACCCTTGTTTGTAACGGCGAAAAATTTAGTTCCCCGCGCTCTCCATCTTGCGATGGGCAATCACCTCTTCTAGCCAACCCAGCTTCATCTCAGGGACCGAGCTGAGCAAAAGGTCGGTGTAGTCGTCAAACGGCGGGGTCAACACTTCGGTCTTGCCGCCATAGCGCTGCACCTTGCCCTGATACATCACCGCGATATTGTCCGAGATCGCTTTGACCGTGGCCAGATCGTGGGTGATGAACAGATAGGCGACATCCTCGATCTTTTGTAGATCCAGCAGCAGCTTGAGAATGCCATCGGCTACCAATGGATCCAGCGCCGATGTAACCTCGTCACAGATGATCAGCTTGGGTTTGGCCGCCAGGGATCGGGCAATACAGACACGCTGTTTCTGCCCACCAGACAGTTCCGCAGGATAGCGATCCAGGAACTCTGGCCCCAGCTCGATCTCCTCGAGCAGTTCCAGAATACGCTTACGCTTTTCAGCGCCCCGCATGCCGAAATAGAACTCTAGCGGGCGACCAATGATAGTTCCCACGGTCTGGCGAGGGTTCATCGCCACATCGGCCATCTGATAGATCATCTGCAATTCGCGCAGGTCTTCCAGCGAACGGCCATCCAGATCTGGTGACAGCTTGCGCCCGGCAAAACTGATCTCACCTTCGCGCGGGGGCAGCAACCCGGTGATGACGCGGGCAAGGGTGGACTTGCCGGATCCGGACTCGCCCACAACCGCCAGCGTTTGGCCGGGATACAGATCTACGCTGACATCATGCAGAACATCGAACTTGGTGCCCTTGTAGCGGGCGGTGATGTTCTTGACGCTGAGTACGGGTTCGGCAGTCGGGGCCTTCTCCTCGTGCTCGATAGACCGCACCGAAACCAGCGCCTTGGTGTAGTCTTCCTGCGGGTTGTTGATGATCTGGTCAACGCTGCCATATTCCACGGTATCGCCCATGCGCAGCACCATGATGTCATCACTGACCTGCGCTACAACCGCCAGATCGTGGGTGATGTAGAGCGCTGCAACACCGGTGTCCTTGATCGCTTCTTTGATGGCTTTCAGAACATCAATCTGGGTGGTCACATCCAGTGCAGTTGTTGGCTCGTCAAATACCACCAGATCCGGTTCAGGACACAGCGCCAGCGCGGTCATGCATCGCTGCAGCTGCCCACCAGATACCTGGTGGGGGTAGCGTTCACCGATGTTGTCCGGATCCGGCAGACCTAGTTTGGCAAACAGCTCACGTGCCCGGTCTTCGGCCTCTTTGCGGCCGAACTTGCCCTGCACAATGGCCGCCTCGGTCACCTGCTCCATGATCTTCTTGGCCGGGTTGAACGAGGCCGCAGCGGATTGCGAGACATATGTCACCTCGCCACCACGCAGCTTGCGCACGTCGCCAAGGCCAGACTTCAGGATATCGCGCCCGTTGACCCAAACCTCGCCTCCGGTGATCCTGACACCACCGCGGCCATAGGCCATGGCGGCCAGACCGATGGTGGATTTCCCGGCCCCGGATTCGCCAATCAGACCTAGCACCTTGCCAGCCGCCAGATCAAAGCTGACACCGTGAACAATCTCGATGTCATGGGGTTTTTCACCCGGAGGATAGACGGTAGCACCGATCTTGAGGTCGCGGACTTTGACAAGAGTATCAGACATTATCCACGTCCTCCCTTCAGGCTGGTGGTACGGTTCAGCACCCAGTCAGCAACCAGGTTCACCGAGATCGCCAGTGTAGCGATGGCAAAGGCTGGGATCAGCGCTGCAGGGATGCCGTAGATGATGCCATCCTTGTTTTCCTTCACGATACCACCCCAGTCAGCCTCGGGCGGTTGTACACCCAGACCCAGGAACGACAGGGTTGAGACAAACAACACCGCAAAGATAAACCGCAGGCCCATCTCGGCCACCAAAGGCGACAGCGCATTTGGCAGGATTTCGCGGAATACAATCCAGGCCAGCTTTTCACCACGCAAACGTGCGGCCTCGACGTAATCCATCACTGAGATATCAACCGCAACGGCACGGGCCAGACGGTAGACGCGGGTGGCGTCAAGCAACCCCATGACGATGATCAGCATCGGGATTGTCACTGGCATCACTGACAGAACCACCAAGGCAAAGATCAGCGTTGGGATCGACATGATCAGATCAACAAAGCGCGACATCACTTGATCAAACCAACCGCCCAGAACAGCGGCGACAAAGCCCAGGATTGATCCGGTTGTGAAGGAAATGATCGTCGCAGGGGTGGCGATAAAGATGGTGGTACGGCCACCATAGATCATCCGGCTTAGCAGATCGCGGCCGATATTGTCGGTGCCGAGCCAGTAGTCGGACTCGGTGAACCCCTCCGGCGCGATCCCAAGCAGGATTTCGACCTTGGAAGGCTCCCAGACGTCGCCGACCACTTCGGCCACGCCGTAGGGGGCGATCAGCGGCGCAAACAATGCCGTCAGAAAGTAGAGGGCCGTGAGGAACAGCCCGATCATTGCGGATACAGGAATGTTCTTCATTTCGGGTGCCTCAGGCGCGGGTTGGACAGGATCGACACAACGTCAGCGATCAGGTTCAGGCCGATATAGACGGCAGCGAAGATCAGGCCGCAGGCCTGTACCACCGGCACGTCGCGCTTAGACACGTGGTCGACCAGATACTGGCCCATGCCCGGATAGGTGAAGACCACCTCGATCACCACAACGCCGACCACCAGGTAGGCGAGGTTCAGCATCACCACGTTCACGATCGGCGCAATGGCGTTCGGGAAGGCGTGGCGGGCGATGACCTGGAACATGTTCAGGCCCTTCAGCTCGGCGGTCTCGATATAGGCGGATTGCATCACGTTCAGGATCGCCGCGCGGGTCATGCGCATCATATGCGCCAGCACCACCAGGGTCAGAACCGCCACCGGGATTGCAATCGCCGAAAGTTTTTCGCCCAAAGACATGGTGTCATTGATCATCGACACCGAAGGGAACCAGCGCAGCTTCACTGCGACCAGATACATCAGCAGGTAGCCGATGAGGAACTCGGGGATGGAAATGGAGGCCAGGGTGACAGCAGAGATCAGCTTGTCAGGCCAGCGGTCCTTGTAGCGGACGGCCAGCAGGCCAAGGAAAATTGCCAGTGGCACGGAAATAACAGCGGCCCAGAAGGCCAGGAACAGCGTGTTGCCAAGACGGCTGCCGATGCTTTCAGTGATCGAACGGCCATTGGTCAGCGCAGTGCCAAGGTCGCCCTGAAGGGCGTTGAAAAGCCACTCGAAATAACGCTGCACGGGGGGATCGTTGACGCCCAGTTCTTCGCGCAGATTGGCAAGGGCTTCGGGGGTTGCGGACTGGCCAAGAATGGACTGGGCCACGTCGCCGGGCAGGATCATCGTGCCGGCAAAGATCAGGACCGAGCACGCGAGTAGGAGGAGCAGGCCCAGCGCAACGCGCTGGACCACTAGTTTCAATGCGGGGCCCATCAGTTTATGCGAGCCACATTTTCATGGGGGCGTAGAAATTGTTCAGCTCGAAGCCTTGCTTGGCGTCGACGATGCCTTCCACACCTTCGCCGTAACCGTCGACGAAGTCATTGAACATCGGGCAGATCAGGCCGCCTTCATCGCTGACGATGCGCGACATGTCGGCATACATCTGGGTCCGCTTGGCTTCGTCCAGTTCGCCGCGCGCGGCAAACAGCAGTTGGTCGAACTGCTCGTTCTTGAAGCGGGTGTCGTTCCAGTCAGCGGTCGACAGATAGGCGGTCGAATACATCTGGTCCTGAACCGGGCGGCCGCCCCAGTAGCTGGTGCAGAAAGGCTGCTTGTTCCAGACTTCCGACCAGTAGCCGTCGTTCGGCTCGCGCTTGACTTCCATCTTGATGCCGGCAGCTCCGGCAGACTGCTGGAACAGGGCTGCAGCGTCGGGTGCGCCCGGGAAGGAGTTGTCCGAGGTGCGCAGCAGAATGGTGCCGTCAAAGCCCGACTGCTTCAAGTGGAAAGCCGCCTTGTCGGGATCATACTCGCGCTGCTCCATTTCGGTGTAGAGCGGGTAAGACGCGCCAATCGGGCTGTCGTTGCCGACAGAGCCGTAGCCGGAGAGGATCTTGTCGACCATTTCCTGGCGGTTGATGCCGTATTTCAGCGCCATCCGCACGTCTTTGTTGTCAAAGGGCGCGGTGTCGCAGTGCATGATGAACACGTAGTGGCCGGAACCGGCGGTGCTGTGCACGGTGACGTTGGGTGCGCGGGCAACCAGTTTCGCGGTGCGCGGCGGCACGCGGTTGACCATGTGGACCTGGCCGGACTGCAGCGCGGCAACACGGGCGGTATCGTCGTTGATGACGATCAGCTCGATGGTTTCGGCGTGGCCGATGGTGTCGTCCCAGTAGTTGGGGTTCTTCTCGCCGACAAAACGCACGCCCGGCTCGACCGATTTCAGCACGTAGGGGCCAGTGCCGATGCCTGCCGCCGGATCGTCCTTGCCGCCATTGGGCTGGATCGCCAGGTGGTAGTCGGACAGCAGATAGGGCAGGTCGGCGTTGGGGGTCTTCAGCTCCATGATGAAACTGTCGCCTTCGGCGCGCATCGACTCGATACCGCGCATGATGCCCAGGGCGCCGGACTTGGATTCTTCGCCCGAGTGACGCTCGTAGGTGGCCAGCACGTCTTCGGCGGTCAGGGTCTTGCCGTTGGAGAAGGTCACGCCCTGACGGATTTTGAAGGTCCAGGTTTTTGCATCTGCCGAGGCTTCATAGCTTTCGGCCAGGCGCGGCCAGACACCGCTGACCGGGTCCAGTTCCAGCAGCGGTTCACCCCAGAGGCGGGTCACCTGGCTGGACGTTGCGTTTGCGCCCAGCGCCGGGTCGAGGGTATCAGAGGCACCGCCGCCCTGGATGCCCACCTTGATGGTGCCGCCCTTCTTGACGCCGGCCGCTTTCACAGCGCTGGACAGAAGCAGGTTGGCAGATGCAGCGGTAACGCCGAGAGCGGCAGCACGGCCGAGGAATTCGCGGCGGCCCATCAGGCCCGCAGCTGCGCGTGCAGCGAGGTAATTCAATTGATCTTTCATGGAAGTCTCCCGGTTTCGTAATCAGGCGCTGGACGCGCTGTTTTTTGATTGGCTGTACAAAGTTTGCGCATTTGCCCCCGCTCCCGCAAGGATTATTCGCGGCGGCTCACTTCACGGTTTCTAAAGGCAATTCCGGGGAATGGACAGGTCGATGTCGCGATTATGAACCAGTTTGCCGTTTTCGTATGCTTTCAAGCTGGCTTTCAAGTGGAAATAGGTCAAATCCGACGACATTTCACAGGTCGTTTCCGTGCGCAGGTCTGTCCCTTCGCGGCATATTTCTTCGGTCCAATGGCAGAATCCACGGGCCGACAGCGGATCATCCGGGTGAATCGCCCAGGTCTCGCGGGCGGCGGATCCGGTGATCAGCCCGTGATCCAGATCACGCCTTTTGCCGAAATCATCGGTGATCTCCAGCCGGACTTCGCCGCTCGGAAGATCCCGGATGACCTGCCGGCTGCTGGTGGGCTCGCGCAGGGTTTCGACCTGCCACTCGGGGGCCATTTCGGGCGGTTCGAACTGCCATTCATCTGCCGCGCCCGAGGGGCGCTGCGGCAGCTCCGCGACCCCGTGCAGCAGTGTGACCGCGGCGGCCTCCGGACTGGGCCAGATCAGCGGCCAATAGGCCGTGGAGACCGCAATCCGCACCCGGTGGCCGGCCGGGACGCGATAGGCGATATGATCGAGGTCCAGCGCCACCTCATACTCCCTGCCCGGCTCCAGCGGGGCAGGGTCCGAGTGGCTGTCGCGGTGCGTCAGGTTCAGCACCCCATAGGTGATCCGGGTCGAAGCCCCGTCCGGGTGCAGGTGGTTCAGCCGCACCGCGATCTGCGCCTGCGGCCGGTCCGCCGAAAGCCGCAGCCGGATCTTCGGGGCGCCCACAATGTCCATGTCCGCCGCCAGCGGCGCGCTGTCAAAACAGGCGGATCGCGCATCATCGCTGCGCTGGTCACCCGGCAGCTCCGGCCCCAGCCAAATGGCGCAGTATTCGCCGGCCTCCATGCCGGTATCCTGCGGCGAGGCCACGGTCTGCATCAGCGGTCCGGGCGCGCCAAGCCCCGCATCGCTGAGGTGCAGGGTCTCGACGGCCAGATGCGATGTGGCGCCCTTGTCTTCGGCAATCCAGCGGCCGGGGCGTTCGCTGTACCAGGTGGCCGGGCGCACCCCGTCCATCAGGTAGGCGCGGTAATCCGGGTCCTTGTCCACGCCGGTATCAATGCCCTTCAGCCAGTGATCCCACCAGCGCAGCGCCTCCTGCAGAAAGCCGATGCGCGGCTCCGGCACGGCAAAATGCGGGTATTTATGCACCCAGGGCCCGTTGATGCCCTTCACCGGAGCCGAGAGGTTTTCGACCAGCGTCGGCACGGTGTTCTTATAGGCATCGCCCCAGCCGCCCACCGCCAGCGTGGCGGCCTTGATGGCGGAATAATCCTCGCAGACCGAGCCGTGCTGCCAATAGGCGTCGCGGGCCTGATGCTGCAGCCAGGTGGCGGGCAGGAAGGGTTCGGCCTCCAGCCGCTCCAGCCACATCTCGCGCCAGTTCTCCTGCCGCAGCGCAGGGTCCGGGGCGCGGGAGGAATAGGCCCACATGGTGGCGCCCCAGCCGAGATTTTCATTCAGCAGGCAGCCGCCCTTGTAGTGGATATCGTCGGCATAGCGGTCGGCAGTGGAGCACAGCGTGATGATTGCCTTCAGCGGCTCTGGCTGCATTGCCGCCACCTGCAGCGAATTGAACCCGCCCCAGCTGATCCCCATCATGCCTACACTGCCGCTGCACCAGGGCTGCGCGGCGAGCCAATTGATCACCTCGACCGCGTCGTCGAGCTCTGCCTGGGTATATTCATCCTCCATCAGCCCCTCGCTGTCGCCATTGCCGCGCATGTCGACGCGCACGCAGGCATAGCCGCGCGCAGCCAAGTAGGGGTGGGTCAGCGCATCGCGGGCACAGGTGCCGTCGCGTTTGCGGTAGGGCAGGTATTCCAGGATGGCCGGAACCGGGGCATCGCCGGCATCTTCGGGCAGCCAGATCCGGGCCGAGAGACGGCAGCCGCCGCTGAGGGTGATGCCCTGATCGGGCCATTCGGTGATGGGGCGGAGCGTGTTGGAATGCTGGGTCATGGCGGGACTCTCCAGCGGGGGCTGCCGCTTGTCTAGCGGGTGAGTGTGTCGTTTTCAGACCTCGTCGTTGATTTCAGAAACCAAAATTGAAGCCCTGCGGAAACGGAGGGGGCAAAAGCGGGGATACTTGCCGGGAGTGAACATCTTTGGCGGCAGCGGCAGGGGGGCACCATCCGTGCCCCCCCTGTGCACCAGCCGTACAGCGGCGCGCTGTATGCCGGACTTGGGCCGGAAACGTTAACGCCGCCAAGAATGCGGCAATTTGACCTGATAAAAAAACGGGCTTCCGGTTCTCTATCAGCGGTTCATTGGCGCTCGCCCGCGAGGTTTCTGAACGCCGGGCTGAAGGCGGAGACCATCACTCGGGGCAATTCCATAAGCTTTCTATTCCTGATCCCGCCACAACAGAACGCGCTCCTCAGCTCAATCGCCGGGCTGGCGGCGCATGCGAAATCCGCACCGGCGAAGCTGGGTCGTTTCGGCGCACCGCTGATCCCCGTCAGAGTCACCAGGAAGCCGGCCGCGAACCTGAGCTGTGCTTGCGCTGGGGATCTGACCTGCGGCGTGATCCTGAGCGGGCAGGCAGATGTGATCAGCACCCCCCCTGTCGCGGGTGTCGGATTGCCTGCCGCAGCTTCAGGTGCTGGCGGCGGTGACCGCCGAGCGGCTGCCGCTGTTCCCGGATGTGCCGACCGTGGGCGAACTGGCGCCGGAGCTGAACATTGCGCTCTGGAACGGGCTGTTTGTGCCCAAGGGCACGCCGCAGGATGTGATCGCCAAGATCGAGGCCGCAGCCCTTGCGGGCATCAAATCGGGTGACGCGCTGGGCTATGTGGACGCGCTGGGCGCGCCGCTGTACTGGCAGGACAGCGCCGCCGCCGCGGCCCAGATCAAGGCCGACAAGCAGACCATGCAGGGGCTGTCGCAATAAGCCTTCGGGCTCAGCGGTCGGCCGTGTCCATCCAGATGGTCACCGGGCCGTCGTTCAGCAGGCGGACTTTCATATCCGCGCCGAACCGGCCCCGGGCCACAGCGATGCCCGCGGCGGCCAGCTGATCCGCAAAATAGCCGTATAGCCGCGCGCCCTCTTCCGGGCGGGCGGCAGTTGAGAACCCGGGCCGGTTGCCGCGCCTGGTGTCGGCGGCCAGGGTGAACTGGCTGACCACCAGCGCCGCGCCGCCGGTATCCGCCAGGGCGCGGTTCATCTTGCCGGCCTCATCCTGGAAAACGCGCAGCTTGGCGATCTTGCCGGCGAGGTAGTCCGCCTCCGCCTCTGTGTCGCCCTGCATGGCGCAGATCAGGATCAGAAACCCGGCCCCGATTTCACCGGTGACCTCCTCGCCGACGGTGACCGAGGCTTCGCTGACGCGCTGGATGAGGGCTCGCATGGGGGGCTCCCGGCTGAATTCTGCTGCTGCCCCTGCCTTCCCATGAACAGGTTTCCCGCGCAAGCCGCCACACCGTGGATTTCAGGCGCTGCCGATTGATTTCGGGTCATTGGCCGCGGGAGATTTTGACCCGGATCAAGGCGTGTTCCGGGCGCGCGCGGTATAATGCGGCGCATCAAAAGGAGGCGTAATACAATGGTGGAAAAATCCGAACACGGCACATTCTGG
>CAJXHQ010000055.1 GCA_913054485.1 uncultured Paracoccaceae bacterium | reverse complement strand
ATCCGGCTGGAGCGGCCCTTGGTGATCCGCGCCAGAAGGCGCCCCAAGGCGCGGGCATAGGTGGAGAACCAGACCCGCAGCGCCAGAAGCGACGGCGTCAGCACCAGCGTCAGCACAGTAGCAATACCAAGGCCGAAGACCACAGCGGTGGCCAGCTGTTTCCACCACAGCGCGGTGGGGCTGTCGATCGAATAGCCGCCGCCGATGAAATCGAGGCTAAGCCCGAACATCATTGGCGTCAGGCCCGCCATCGTGGTGATGGTGGTCAGCAGCACCGGTCGGATCCGCGCCTCGGCGGTTCGGATGATCGCCTCGATGCGCGGCATCGACTGGGCGAACTCCTGGTAGGTGTCAATCAGAACAATGTTGTTGTTCACCACGATCCCCGCCAGGGCCACGATGCCGGTGCCGGTCATGATTATCGAGAAGGTCTGATCCATCACCAGCATGCCGATCAGCACACCGGTGGTGGACAGCACCACCGCCAGAAGCACCAGCACCGAATTGTAGAAGCTGTTGAACTGGGCCAGCAGGATCACAAACATCAGCCCCAGCGCGCCAGCAAAGGCGTTCATCAGGAAGGCGCCGCTTTCGGCCTGTTGTTCCTGATCCCCGGTCCATTCCCAGTTCACCGCAGAGGGAAAGGGATCGGTGTTCAGCCATTCGGTCAAGACTGCAATACGCTCGGTTGCGTTCACCGGAACCGTGCGGCCGCCCTCGTCCAGTGCTGCATGCACGTCGGCAGAAGTTTCCGCACCGGTCAGCTGGAACAGGGTGAACTGCTTACCGGCGGCATTGGTGAAGACCTCGCCCTGCGGGACGGTGTCGCGGGGCACGGTTTTCAGCAGCGCCAGGCGGGTCTCGGCCTCGGCGTCACCGGTCACAACCTTCACCAGACCCGGTTCCACATCGGCCTTCACATCATAATACCGCTCCTGATCGATGCGGCTGATCGAGGCCAGTTTCGGCACCGGGGTGCGGGTGATGAAGTTCGACAGCGGCACCAGACCTTCAGGGGTGCGCAGTTTCAGATTGTCCAGTGTCGCCAGAACCCGGTCTTCTTCCGGCAGGCGGACACGGATGTCGATTTCCTCGTCCGACGAATCCACCCGCATGGTGTCCAGAAGGATGCCGCGGGTGACGAGCTGCACCATGGCGCCCACGGTGGCCACATCCGCGCCGTAGCGGCCGGCTTTTTCGACATCCACGTCGATCTGCCAGTCGATGCCGGGCAGGGGCAGCGTGTCCTCGATCAGGGTGAGGCCGGGCACGGTGTCAAAATGCGCGCGGGCGGTCGTGGCTGCGGGGTCCAGATCCGCCCAGGCATCGCCGCGGATGCGCAGATGGATCGGCTTGCCGGAACCGGGGCCCTGTTCCAGCGCCTTGGTTTCCACCTCAAAGCCGGGCAGTTTGGCCAGTTCGGCGTTCAGCTCATCCAGAACGGTGTTGCCGTCGAAGTCGGTCGCGGTGACTTCACGCTCCAGAAGGCCGAAGAACCACTTTTCGCGCTGGGTTGGACGGTTTTCCCACGGGATAATCTCGAACTGGACCTGGCCAACGGTGTCGGGCGGGGTCTGGCCGCCGCCGGGGCCGCCGGTGTTCAGCCCGCCTTCGCCGGCAAAGGAGAAGACGTTGACCACGGCGTGATGCGCCATAATGATTTCTTCCGCAGCGCGGACCATATCGTCCTTTTCCGCCAGCGAAAGGTTGCCGCGGGCCCGCACAAGGGCTGTGGCCTGCTCCGGCTCGGTTTCGACAAAGAAATCGACGCCATTGTTGTTCTCGCCGAAGTAGGTGAACACGGACATCACGGCGAAAATCACCGCAACGATTGTCACGATGGGCATCACCGGGTTGCCGACCAGCGCCTTGATCACGTAGCCGAAAGGCGTGTGGTGATAGCCGGGCTCTACCGGTTTTTCCGGACGCACGATACGGGCCGCTCCCAGTGCTACCGAGGCGGCAAAGGCCGACAGGATGAACAGCACGGCCCCCAGTATCAGCGGGAAGGTGCCAGAAGCGCCCGCCGCAAGAATATACTCCGGGTTCAGCATCTGCATGGCACCGGTGAACATGCCAAACATCGGCAGCGGCACCAGCAGCGCGCGCACCCACCAGGGCAGGACCGCACGCAGGCCATCGGAGAGGTGTTCGAACAGGCGGCTCATGCGGCCGGACACGCCGCCCACCACGGGCAGGTAGATCAGCGCCACCAGCAGGGAGGCCGACAGAACAAAGATCATCGTCACCGGCAGCATGCCCATGAACTCACCCGGCACACCGGGCCAGAACAGCATCGGCAGGAAGGCACAGAGCGTGGTCGCGGTGGACGACACCACCGGCCAGAACATGCGCTTGGCGGCCTCCACATAGGCGTGCATCGGGCCGATGCCCTCTTTGATGCGCTTGTCGGCGTATTCCACCACCACGATGGCACCGTCCACCAGCATCCCCACAGCGAGGATCAGGCCGAACATCACCATGTTGGAGATCGTGACGCCCATCACCGCAAGGAAGGCAAAGCACAGGAGGAAGGAGGTCGGGATGGCAAAGCCCACCAGCATCGCGGCACGGCTGCCAAGGGCCGACAGGATCACGATCATCACCAGCGCAATCGCTGTCAGGACCGAGCCTTCCAGCTGGCGCACCATGGAGCCGACAACGCGGCTTTGGTCATTGGAGGTGCCGACCTGAACTGCGGCCTTCAGTTCCTCGGGCCAGGTCTCCTGTGCCTCGGCCAGGGTTGCCTTCACCGCCTCGACCGTGTCGATCAGGTTGTAGCCCTTGCCCTTCACCACCTGCAGCGCGACGGTGGCTTCGCCATCAAAACGCGCGGTGCCCTTGCGGTCCTCGAATGTGTAATTGATCTCGGCCAGCTCACCCAGAGTGACCACGCGGTCGCCATTGGTCTTTACCGGCAGGCGGTAAATATCCTGCACGTCCTTGAACGAAGACGGGATCTTGACCGAGAAGGTGCCCTGGTTGGTTTCCACTTCGCCGGCCGCGATCAGCTGGTTGTTGTTCTGCACAACAGTGATCAGCTCAAGTGCTGTGACGTTGTAAGCCTCCAGCCGCAGCGGGTCGATCAGCACTTCGACCATTTCGTCCCGGTTGCCGGCAATGCCCGCCTCCAGAACCGAGTCAATGGCTTCAAATTCGTCCTGCAGATCCTTGGCAAGCCGCGCCATGGTGCGTTCCGGCACGTCGCCGGTCAGGTTCACGATGACAATGGGGAATTCGGAAAAGTTGATCTCGTCAATTGTGTACTGCTCGGCGTCGGCAGGAAAATTCGCCGAAGCGGAATTCATCGCGTCGCGCACATCGGCGATCGTGGCGCTCTTGTCCCAGCCGAATTCGAACTCCAGCAGAACGGAGGCATGGTTTTCCGAAGCGATACCGGTCATCTTGTCCAGCCCGTCCAGGTCGACCATCTCGGTCTCCATGGGCTTTACCAGCAGGCTTTCAGCATCTTCAGCTGAAATGCCAGGGTAGCTGACCGACACATAAAGGATCGGGATGTCGATGTCCGGTTCGCCCTCTTTCGGGAGCGAGGAATAGGCAAAGCCGCCGACCAGGATGGTGATGGCGATGAACGCCAGAACCATCCGCGCGCGCTCGGCGGCCCAGTCGATTATGCCGGTCATTGCGAGGCCTCCCGGTAGGTCGGTGCCACCACCACACCTGCGGTCACGAAGTCCTGGCCGGTGATAATGATGTCTGCCTGTTCGGGCAGGCCGCCGATCCAGACCCCTTCCGGCGTGTCGCGCAGCAGGCTGACCGGAAAGAAGCCGACGGTAGAGGCATCATCCACTGTGCGCACGCCCAGCTGGCCCTCATTGTTCAGGGTCAGCGCGGACTGTGGGATCTGGTGTGCCTTGGCGCCATCAGCCGAAATCAGGATGTCGGCGGTCTGGCCGTCGCGGATCGCCAGATCAGGGTTCGGCACCTTGATATCGACTTCGAAGGTGCGGGTGTTGGGATCAGCCGAGCGGCTGATGAAGGTCACGGTGCCCTGAACGCGCTGGCCGGTGGATAGTTCCGCCCCGGCCATGGCGCCCAGTTTCACCCGGTTCACCTCGGCTTCGGGCACGTAGCCCACCACCTTGATCACATCCAGCTGGATCACCGTGGCGCAGAGCCCGCCGGCCTGCAGCAAGCTGCCCAGTTCGGCCGTGTCGCTTTCCAGCAGCCCGTTGAAGGGCGCGGTGATAGTCAGCCGGTCGATCTCGCGTTGGGCAGCTGCCACGGCGGCAGCGGCAGCTTCGATGCCTGCGCGGGTGGTTTCGACACCGGTTTCGGCAGAGGCGATACCGGCAAAAGCGGCGCTTTCTGCGGCCTCGGTGGCAGCGCGGCGCGATTCAGAGGCATAGCCGCCTTCTATCAGCTTGCGGGCGGCGTCAGCGTTGATCTTGGCTTCGCTCAGCCGGGCGCGGGCTTCGGCCACACGGGCTTCGGCCTCGGGAATACGCGAGCGGGCTTCGGTTAGCCTGGCCTGGGCTTCCAGCAGGGCGGCGTGGCGGGTGCCGGGATCCAGCTGGCACAGCACGTCCCCTGCTTCGACCCGGGCGCCCTTGCGCAGGGGATCGGACATCACCGAAGCGGTGGTTTCGGCGCGCACTTCAACCTGGCGGTTCGCCTTGGTCTGGCCGCGCAGGATCACCGCGCTGTCGATCTCGCGCGCTTCGCTGCGCAGGCCTACCACGCGGACCGCGCCCGCCGTGGCGGTGGCTGTCTCTGCGGTTTCTGGGAGGGTGTCAGCGGCAGCAGCAGAAGCCGCGGGGTCTTCACCGCGCGCAAAGGCCATCAGCGCATCCCGCTCGATCACAAGAAAATACAGTCCTGCGGTTACTACAATCGCAGTGAGGATCGGAATCAGTCGCATAGTCAGCCTTCCCGTTTAACGTCTTGCGCTCTCGTTCGAGTCATCGGCGCAAAGTGATACGCGCGATGTAGGTATTGTCCATGCTGAACTGAATAGTTCAGATAAGTTTTTTATAACGCGTCTCGGCCTGCGCCGCAAAGCTGGCGTTTTTGTGGCACTTGGCTTGCGCTGCCATGCACGGTAAGAGGGCGGGACACGGAATTTGGCTGCCCGCTTTGATACCCGGCCCGCAGGGGCGCGCGGCACGGCGGGCCCAGGGGGCAATAGGCATGAGCGACGCAGACAGTTTCATCGAAGAGGTGACCGAAGAGGTCCGCCGCGACCGCATGTTCCAGCTGCTGAAAAAATACGGCTGGATCGGTGCGCTGGGCGTGGTTCTGATCGTTGGCGGCGCGGGTCTGCGCGAATACAACAAGGCAAAGGCGCAGGCCGCTGCCGAGGAATTGGGTGACAAGATCACGGCTTCGATGCAGGCCCCGGAGGCTGCGGCGCGCGCCGAAGCGCTGGGCGTGATCGCCGCCGAAGGCGCCGGCGGCGCGGCCGTTGTGAAACTGCTCCAGGCAGCTGCGCTGAGCGAATCGGGCGACACGGAAGCCGCGGTGGCGCTGCTCAATACTGTGGCCACCGACGGCGGGATCGAGATCATCTACCGCCATACTGCCGCTTTCAAGGCGCTGGCGCTGCAGGCCGGCAGCCTGAGCGTGCAGGACCGTATGCTGCAATATGAGGCTCTGGCCGCGGCCGGGGCGCCGCTGCGCCTGCTGGCCGAGGAGCAGATGGCGCTGATCGAGATTTCCGAAGGCCAGCCGGAGGCGGCGATCACGCGCCTTTCCGGGCTGCTGCAGGACGCGGAGCTCACTCCGGACTTGCGTGAACGCGCGGGCCAAGTGATTGTGGCGCTTGGCGGATCCCTGGAACAGGGCGCACCGGCCGGCGGGTGACACCGCCGTTCGTATCAGGCGGACAGACAGATTTAGAAGACAGGGCTTTCGGCATGACGGCAAAGATATCCACCTCTCGCGCGGGGAAGGCCCTGCTTGGCGCCGCAGTGCTGCTGACACTGGCCGGCTGCCAGGAGCCCGAAGTGATCCTGCCCGGCGTGCGCGAGGATATCCGCAGCACAAGTACTGCTACTGCGGCAGCGGAAAACCAGTCCCGCAAGATCTCGCTGGCCACGCAGAAAGCCAATACCGCCTGGCCGCAGAGCCACGGCGTCGAAGCCTACCGCACCAGCCATCCCGCCCTGTCTGCGGCCCCGGTGCTGGCCTGGTCCGCCGCGATCGGCGCTGGTGACAGCCGCCGCCAGCGCATCACCGCGACGCCCATGGCAGGTGGCGGGCGCATCTATACGCTGGACAGCGCAGCAACCGTCTCTGCCGTGTCGCCGGCCGGCGCAGTTCTGTGGCAGGCAGAGCTGCTGCCGCCTGCGGATTCGTCCAGGGAAGGCACCGGCGGCGGCATCGCCTATGACGGCGGTGTGGTTTATGTGTCCTCCGGCTTTGGCCTGCTGACGGCGCTGGACGCCGAGAGCGGCGCGCAGATCTGGCAGCAGAAACTGGCCGCCACCGGATCCGGCCAGCCCACTATCAAGGACGGGCTGGTCTATCTTGTGGCAGGGGATGACACCGGCTGGGCGGTGAACGCCAAAGACGGCCGCATCGCCTGGCAGATCAATGCAACCCCCAGCCCGGCCAATGTCCTGGGGGCACCGGCCCCTGTGGTGACCTCCGATCTCAGCGTCTTTGCCTTCGGCTCCGGCGATGTGGTGGCAACCTTCCGCCGCGGCGGCGTGCAGCGCTGGAACGCCTCTGTTGCGGGCCAGCGGGTGGGCCGCTCGGTGTCGCGTATCGGTGATGTGACCGGCGCGCCTGTCACTGTGGGGCGCACAGCTTACGTGGGCAGCCATTCAGGCCGCACCGTGGCTTTCGATCTCACGACCGGTGAGCGCAAGTGGACCGCGCGCGAAGGTGCTGCAGGCCCGGTCTGGCCGGCAGGCGGCAGCCTGTTCCAGGTCAGCGACCTGGGCCAGCTCCTGCGTCTGGACGCCTCCGATGGCGGGATTATCTGGGCTCAGAACCTGCCGGGTTTCCTGAAAGACAAGCCGGGCAAGCGCGGTGCAGTTGTAGCGCATTACGGTCCGGTGCTGGCCGGCGGTCAGGTGATCATCGCCTCCAACGACGGGCTGCTGCGCTTCTTCAGCCCCGAGGATGGCAGCCTGCTGCGCACTGCCGAAGTGCCCGGCGGCGCCACCACAGCGCCCATTGTTGTGAACAAGACACTCTACGTTGTGTCGACGAAAGGCCAATTGCACGCTTTCCGTTGACGCGCAGATGCGCTATGGGGCGCGTCTGAATCGCTGAAAGTTGGTCCGATGCCATTTACGCTCGCTATCGTGGGCCGCCCCAACGTGGGCAAGTCCACCCTGTTCAACCGCCTCGTCGGTAAAAAGCTCGCGCTGGTCGATGACCAGCCCGGCGTGACCCGAGACCTGCGCGAAGGCGAGGCGCGGCTGGCTGACCTGCGCTTTACCGTGATCGACAGCGCCGGGCTTGAGGATGCGACCGACAACAGCCTGCAGGGCCGCATGCGCCGCCTGACCGAGCGGGCGGTGGAAATGGCGGATGTCTGCCTCTTCATGATCGATGCGCGCGTGGGCGTGACGCCGACGGATGAGGTCTTTGCCGATATCCTGCGCAAGAAATCCGCCCATGTGATCCTGGCCGCCAACAAGGGCGAGGGCAACGCGGCGGATGCCGGTGTGCTGGAGGCCTATGGTCTGGGCCTGGGCGAACCGATCCGCATGTCCGGTGAGCATGGCGAGGGGATGAACGACCTCTACGCCCAGCTGATGCCGATTGCCGATAAGTTCGAGAAAGAGGCAGAGGACAACACGCCGCTGGTTGATGTGGACCTCTCCGAAGAGGACGGTGAAGAGGACGAATACGCCGTCCCGATGCCCACAGCCGAAAAGCCCTTGCAGATCGCCGTTGTGGGCCGCCCGAACGCCGGCAAATCGACGCTGGTGAACAAGATCCTCGGCGAAGAACGCCTGCTGACCGGCCCCGAGGCCGGCATCACCCGCGATGCCATCGCCCTGCGGCTGGACTGGAACGGCACCCCGATGCGGATCTTTGACACCGCTGGCATGCGCAAGAAGGCCAAGGTGCAGGAGAAGCTGGAGAAGCTTTCGGTCTCTGACGGTTTGCGCGCGGTGAAATTTGCCGAGGTTGTCGTGGTGCTGCTGGACGCGGCGATCCCCTTCGAACAGCAGGATCTGCGGATTGCCGACCTCGCCGAACGCGAAGGCCGCGCCGTGGTGGTTGCAGTCAATAAGTGGGATATCGAGGACGAAAAGCAGGAGAAGCTGCGCGACCTCAAGGAATCCTTCGAGCGCCTTCTGCCGCAGCTGCGCGGCGCACCGCTGGTGACAATCTCGGCCAAAACAGGGCGCGGGCTGGACCGTCTGCACGGCGCTATTATGCGCGCTCATGACGTCTGGAACCGCCGGGTGCCCACCGCGGCGCTGAACCGCTGGCTGACGGGCATGCTGGAGCAGCATCCGCCCCCCGCGCCGCAGGGCAAACGTATCAAGCTGCGCTACATGACCCAGGCCAAGACCCGCCCGCCGGGATTCGTTGTCATGTGCTCGCATCCCGATAAGGTGCCGGAAAGCTATAACCGCTATCTGGTCAACGGGCTGCGTCAGGATTTTGACATGCCGGGCACGCCGATCCGGCTCTATATGCGCGGCCAGGCCGACAAGAACCCTTACAAGGGCAAGAAGAAGGCCCCGCCGTCGAAGCTGCGCAAACACCTGAAAGGGCCGCAGCGCGGCTGAAGCTTCCGGCAGGTGAAGATCACAGCGGGCACCTGAGGGTGCCCGTTTT
Source organism: uncultured Paracoccaceae bacterium (assembly GCA_913054485.1). Taxonomy (GTDB): domain Bacteria; phylum Pseudomonadota; class Alphaproteobacteria; order Rhodobacterales; family Rhodobacteraceae; genus FREY01. The sequence continues at coordinate 2,181 of CAJXHQ010000055.1, read as the reverse complement.
TGTTTCACCCCGTGCGGGCGGGTGAAAACGCATCATTCAAAGCCTGCTGTACTTTGCGGAAGGCACGGATTTCTTCCGCGCTGAAACGCGCGGCGAAAGCGGCAATGTCCCGCATTTCACGCGCCCGCAGGGCCTCGATCCTGCTGCGGCTCTCGTCGCTCAGCCGATAGTACAGCGAGGTGCGGTGACGCGGGTTCGCTTCAGTCAGCAGCGCGCCGCTTCCGGTCATTTCCTTCAGCAGCCGTCCGGTCAATTGCCGCGAGATCTGCAGCAGCGCCGTCAGCTCCGGCGCGGTGGCGCGCCCGCAGCCCAGGAGAGCTTCCATAATCGCGCGCTGGCCGGTGCTGAAGCCGGTGTCCTGCAGATCGGCCTCCAGACGGGCGGTGATATTGCGCAGCAGCGGGCGGGTCAGCTGGATGCCGGCATAAAGGTCTTCGGCGGGGCTGGGGAGAGTGTTGCTCATGCCGGAAAGCTGGCGCGATCAGCTCAACTTGTCAACCAGGTTGACGAATCCTGCGATCTGCCTATCTTTGCTGAAGACGGCTTCCGGCGCTGTGCCGGGAGCAAGCGAAAGGGCGGATGCCATGAAATTCACCAGCCTTGCAGAGCGTCAGATCCAGAAGGCCAGGGCAGAGGGGCAGCTGGAAGGCCTGGAGGGAGAGGGCAAGCCGCTCCCCGACCGCCCCAACGACTCGGCCGAGGCTGCGGGGATGCGGATCATGGCCGAGGCCGGCGTGGTGCCGAAAGAGTTCGAGTTGAAGAAAGCCGTGGAGGCGCAGCTGACGGTGCTTCAGGCCACCGCCGGGGCGGCAGAGCGTAAACGGGAGATGGCGAAGCTTGCGGATTTGCAGCTGCGTCTCGCTATCGAGCAGGAGGCCCGGCGCAAGTTCTACGGAACATCATAGCAGCGGCAGCCCGAACTTTCGAAAGGGCAGGTCCGTTTTCAGCGCCAGAAAACGGGTGAAACCTGCGGGTCAGGTGTGGAAGGCGATGAAGCGCAACTCTGCCTTGGCGGGCCGTTTGGGGCGCTCCAGCCGCTTGCGGGCGGTTTCCAGCTTCACCTTAGCGACGGTCAGCTGCTGCAGCGTGCGGTCGCGCGCCTCGTAGAGCCTGCGGATCTGGGAGCCGGGGTTGCCGATGCACCAGCAATTGCGCCTGCGCACGCCGGGCACCAGCACCGAGGCCTCGCGCAGGGCCGCCCGCCATTCAGCGTCCGCAACCTCGTACCGTGTGCGGGCCAAAATCAGAAAAGAGCGGCGTTTCTTCAGATCGGGATGCATCCGGGCCTCCTGCCATGCTGTCCATGTGCTGCCTGCGATACTGCCCCCAGCGTAAGAGACCGCGCCGTTTCGCGTCAACAGCCTTGGTGCTGTGCCTGCAGGATCAGCCGATCCCTGCCGGACACACCGTTAAAGAGAATTTGCGAGGCATGGTTCTCCCCACTTGTTAAACGGCGCTGGTGTATTAGGTTTTTCGCGGGGCCGTTTTGAACCCCGGCCTATCATCGTGACGTTACAGAGTTATTTTACAGGGCGGCTTATGGATCTCAGAGCATATACCCGCGTTTACTGCGAAAAGGACAACCGGCTGGCGGCGCTCAGCTATTTCGGTACTTTTGCGGTTTATTTCCTCTCCCTCTGGCTGGCGGTCCGCTATAGCGGCCAGTGGTATCTGATGTGGCCAGCGGGCATTGTGCATGCGTTTTCGGCGGTGCGCCTTTATGTGCTGCAGCATGACACCGGGCATCATTCGCTGTTTGAAACGCGGGCTCAGAACGAGCTGGCCGGCCATGTCCTGTCTCCGTTCACCTTTGCACCGTTTGAGGTGATGAAGCAGAACCACAACCTGCATCACTCCAATCTCGGCAACCTAGAGCACCGCGAGACCGGCGAGATCCATACCATGACCCTGCACGAATGGCGCGATGCAGGCTTCTGGGAGCGGCTGGGATACCGGCTGTACCGCAACCCCTTCCTGCTGATCCCGGCGGGGGCTTTGTTCACATATTTCATCCGCTACCACTGGCCCAAAAACACGATGGAATTCGGCGTCGCCGGCGTGCTGCTGCACAACCTGTCGATCCTCGCCTTCCTCTCTGTCCTTTACCTTCTGGGAGGTGCCGAAGGGCTTCTGGTCTGGCTTGGGTTTTCCATCCTTGGCGGTATGATCGGTGTTTTCCTT
>CAJXHQ010000054.1 GCA_913054485.1 uncultured Paracoccaceae bacterium | reverse complement strand
AGAGGTGCTCATATTGGCGTTGATCTTTACCAGGAAGTTGCGGCCGATGATCATCGGCTCGGTCTCGGGGTGGTTGATGTTGGCGGGGATGATGGCGCGGCCGGCAGCGACCTCGTCGCGGACAAACTCCGGCGTCACATAGTCCGGGATACCCGCGTCCCAATCATGGCCGTCGCGCTGTTCCGCAACCGCCTCGCGCAGCTGGTTCTCGCGGATGGCGATGAACTCCATTTCCGGCGTCACGATGCCCGCGCGCGCATAGGCCAGCTGGGTCACTGCCTTGCCGTCCCTGCACCGCAGCGGCGGGCGGATGGCGGGGAATTCAGGCGTCAGCCGTTCGCCTTCGGCAAAGCCGTTGTCCTCGGGCTTCACGGCGCGGCCCTGGTATTCCTCCACGTCGCCGCGCGCTTCGATCCAGGCGCGGCGCAGCGGTGCGAGCCCTTTGGAGATGTCGGTCTCCACCGCAGGGTCGGTATAAGGTCCGGAGCTGTCATAAACGGGCAGCGGCGGCTCTCCGGCGGTGGGCTGCACGGAAATCTCGCGCATGGGCACACGGATGTCCGGGTGCAGCACGCCGGTCACGTAGATCTTGCGCGATGCGGGCAGGCTGCCGCGGGTGATCTGGGGGGTGGGGGTCGTCATATGTGGTGCTCCTCAAGCGGGTACTCAAAAAGACACCAGATGAGGGGAGGCTTGGATGCAGGAGGGTGTACGGCCCCCTTATCGGACAACACAACGGGCCTGGATCCGTGCCTGGTGCGCGCCTAGCTTCCTACGCCAGCATCAACTGGGTCAGGTTCAAAGGGTCGCGTCACCGGGCCATAGCCCTGTCTGCCTCTCAGTCCCCTCGGCGGGACTCCCCTGCGTGGCGACAGGGGTAGAGAAGGACCGCTAAGCGGTCAACAAAAAATCCGCCTCTGCCGGAGCAGGCAAAGGCGGATCTGAATTCACATACGGCAAGCAGCTGGTGCCGGGCCGGATCAGGCGATGGAGACCAGCTCCACCTCGAACACCAGGTCCTTACCGGCGAGGAAGTGGTTGGCGTCCAGCGTGACGGTTTCCTCCTCCACTTCGACCACGGTGACCGGCAGCACCTGGCCGTCGGGCGACTGCATCTGCAGCTGTGTGCCGATTTCCAGCGGGATATCGGCCGGAATGCCCTCGCGCGGGATCGACTGGCGCGCCGCCGGATTGATCGGGCCATAGGCCTCCTGGCAGGGAATGTTCAGGGTTTTCTTTTCGCCCACCGTCATGCCTTCAAGACCTGCATCCATGCCCTTGATGACCTGGCCGGAGCCGACTGCGAACTCCAGCGGGTCGCGACCTTCAGAGCTGTCAAAGACGGTGCCATCTGTCAGGGAACCTGTGTAGTGGATGCGCACGGTGTCGCCGGATTTGACTTCGCTCATGGGGGTCTTCCTTTTGCCGGAGCTTTAAAGGCGCGGAGACTGGCGGCAAAGGCTCGGAATGTAAAGGCGCGGACGCGCTATACCAAAGCCGTTTCATTTCAGCTTTCAAGCGCGTCTGCGGCCAGGTTTCAGCCGTTGTCTTCGGCCTTTTTAAAGACGCTCAGGGTTATGAACAGACCCGCGATAACCAGCATGTGGCCGACTGATGTCACTCCAAAAGCGATGTAACTGCCGAGCGAAATCGAAAAGATCGCGCTCCACATCCAGGCAAGCAACTGCATCATCATATGCGCTGTGGTCAGCGAGTAGGTGCGGAATGGGTTCCTTGTTTCGTCCATCACAGCGTCCCAGGATGCTTTTAAGGTAGAATGTTCTGACATGACGTTTCCTCCTTGTGCAAGAGGTTACGCGGCGATCTCATTTTTGGATCATCGACGCATCCTATTTGGCCGCGCAGACCAGTGTTCCGGCCTTCGAGAGACGCACGCCGCTCAAGGCTCAAACACTCCCATCGCCCAAGACATTCCAGAGGTCCCCCTCGGTTCACGTTCCGGTGCTTAGCGGGGATATCCGGTTTTGCCCCTTCCCCGCCAAAGGCCCCTGTGCCACTCTCGTCCGGGTGATACATGTTGCGGAGATACGGATGCCGATCACAACCTGTGTTTTTGATGCCTATGGCACCCTGTTTGATGTGAGCGCAGCAGCCCGGCAGGCGGCGGCAGAACCGCAGTTCCCGCAACTGCAGGACAGCTGGGCGGACCTGGCTGGGCACTGGCGGCAAAAACAGCTGCAATATACCTGGCTGCGCGCCATCACCCACGCCCATACGGATTTCTGGGAGGTGACAGGCGACGGGCTGGACTGGGCGCTGGAAGCCTGCGGGCTGTCGGGCAATCCCGCTTTGCGTCAGCGGCTCTTGGATCTCTACTGGGAGCTGCAGGCCTACCCGGAGGTGCCGGCCATGCTGGCGGCGCTGAAAAGTGCAGGCCTGAACACCGCGATCCTGTCCAACGGGTCGCCGGACATGCTGGCGGGCGCGGTGAAATCAGCAGGCATCGGCGCGGTGCTGGATGATGTGCTGAGCGTCGAAAGCGTTGGTATCTTCAAGCCCGATGCGAGGGTCTATGACCTGGTGGGCCAGCGCTTCGGCTGTGCGCGCGGTGAGGTGCTGTTTGTCTCCTCCAACGGCTGGGACGCGGCGGGGGCTGCGGGCTACGGGTTCACCACCGCCTGGGTCAACCGCGCGGGCGAACCGGTGGACCGGCTGCCCTGGGTCCCGCAGCATATTTTGAATGATCTGACAACACTTCCCGATTTGGCAAAGGGCTGACATGGCATATTTGAAAACCACCGACGGGGTCGGGCTGTTTTACACCGATCAGGGCGAGGGGCTGCCGCTGATCTGCCTTGCGGGCCTTACCCGCTGCGGCAAGGACTTCCGATATTTCGCACCGCATGCGGCACGCTACCGGATGATCACGCTGGATGCGCGCGGGCGCGGCGGCTCGGAGCATGCCGAAGATTACATGACCTACAACGTGCTGCGCGAGGCCGGCGATGTACTGGAGCTGATGGACCACCTGGAGCTGAAAAAGGCCGCGATCCTCGGCACTTCGCGCGGGGGGCTGGTGGCGATGACCCTGGCGGCCACCGCCAAGGACCGGCTGAGCGCGGTGATCCTGAATGACATCGGGCCGGAGATTGCCTCCGGCGGCATCGGGAGGATCATGGATTACGTCGGCCGCCGTCCAGCAGCCAAGAACCACACCCAGGCTGCGATCACCCTTTCGGCGATGATGGCGGAAGCCTTTCCGGACGTCCCCGCCCAGCGCTGGATGGAGGAGGCCGAAACCTATTATGACGCGGCCCCTGGCGGGCTAGACCTGCGCTATGACCCCCGCCTGCGCGATGCGCTGATCGCCCAGGCCGAAGCCGGGCCGGCGCCGGATCTCTGGCCGCTGTTCCAGGCGCTGGAGGGCGTGCCGGCCGGGGCCATCCGCGGCGCCAACTCGGACCTTCTGAGCGCGGCAACCTTTGCCGAAATGCAAAAGCGCCTGCCCGATATGGATGCAGTGGAAGCCGCGGGCCGGGGCCATGTGCCCTTCCTGGACGAACCGGAGGCGCTTGCTCTGATCCATTCGGTATTGGCGCGCGCCCCATGACCTCCACCGCGATGATCGAAGCCGCCGCGGCGCGGCTCAAGGGCCATGCACGGCTGACGCCGCTGCTGTCCTCTCCCTTCCTCAACGAGATCGCCGGCCGCCGGGTGCTGGTGAAGCCGGAGTGCCTGCAGCATACCGGATCGTTCAAATTCCGCGGCGCCTGGTCGGCGGTATCCGCACTGGATCCCGATACGCGGCGGCGCGGGGTGATCGCCTTTTCCAGCGGCAACCACGCCCAGGGGGTGGCGCTGGCCGCCCGCGCCCATGGCGCGCCCGCAGTGATCATCATGCCGGAAGACGCGCCGCGTATGAAGATAGACAACACCCGCGCGCTGGGGGCCGAGGTGGTGCTCTATGATCGCAAAAACGGCGAGGACCGCGATGCCATCGGCCGCCAGCACGCCGAGACCCGAGGGCTGACGCTGATCAAGCCCTTTGACGAGCCGCAGGTGATTGCCGGCCAGGGCACCGTCGGGCTGGAAATCGCGAAACAGGCGGCAGAGCAAGGGGTTGAGGCCGCAGAGGTGCTGGTCTGCTGTGGCGGCGGCGGGCTGACGTCAGGTGTCGCGCTGGCACTGGAGGCCCACGCGCTCCGGATGCGCGCGCGGCCGGTGGAGCCCGAGGGGTTCGATGACGTGGCGCGCTCGCTTTCGGCGGGGGATATCGTGTCGAATGCCGCCCCCTCCGGGTCGATCTGCGACGCCATCGTGACGCCGCAGCCCGGAGAGATCACATTCCCGATCCTGTCGCGCCTCTGCGGTCCCGGTCTTGCGGTCAGCGACGAAGAAGCCCTGCGCGCCATGGCGCTGGCCTTCTCGCGGCTGAAGATCGTGCTGGAACCCGGCGGCGCGGTGGCGCTGGCCGCAGCCCTGTTCCGCCCGGATCAGATCGAAGGTGAGACGGTGATTGCCGTGGCCACCGGCGGCAACGTGGATGCGGAAATGTTCCAGAAGGCGATGGCTTCCGCCGAATAACAGGGCTGCGGGAAAAGATTTCTCTGCCCGCAGCCGGTGCCATACGGCTGTTACGCGCTAGGCTTAAAGCCACGCGCTGAGAAAGGACCGCCATGACCCGTTTCACCATTGCCTCTTTCAACGTGAAGAACCTGATCGGCGCCGACCGGGAATATTACCCGTTCCAGCGCTACACGCCTGAGGAATACGCCTGGAAGGCGGATTGGATGGCGGATCAGATCCTGACCATGGATGCGGATGTTGTGGGCTTTCAGGAGATTTTCGAGGAAGCGGCGCTGCGTGATGTCATCAAGGAAGCCGACCGGCGCGGCCATGACCTGAACCAAGCCTCGGTGCCGGACGCAAAGAAGCGCTATCACCGCAAGGCGATCTTCAAGAAGCTGAAATACACGCCCTACAGTGACGCCGCGCTGGCCTTTGCGCCCAATATCAACGACAGCGGCGAGGAAGGCCGCCGCCGCCCCGGGCTGGCGGTGCTGTCGCGCTTCGGGTTTGAGGGCGAGCCGGAGGTGATCCAGGAGATGGACCCGCCGCTGGACATACCGATGAGCGCGCTTGGCGGCGAGGAGGAGGCCGGGTTCTACACCCTGCGCCGCCTGTCGCGCCCGATCCTGAAGGTGCGCGTGCCGGTGCGCGACCGGGTGATCACCGTCTTCAACTGCCACCTGAAGTCGAAACTGGGCGAGTTCATCAAGCCGCAGGGGGCCGAGTTTGCGCCCGAAGCCGTGCTGACGGCCTACGACCCGGCGGGCCGCGCGCTGGGGGCCCTGCGCTCTGCCCTGCGCCGCATGGCAGAGGCCTGGGTACTGCGCCGCGCCATCCTGGACGAGCTGGACGAGGGCCGCCCGGTGATGGTGCTGGGCGATTTCAACGATGGTGAGGATGCGGTCAGCTCGGAGATCATTTCGGGCGAGCTGCCGTTCCGGAATTATTCCTGGATGCTGCGCCACGACGCGAAACACGCCGGTGACCGCTACACGGCAGAAGAAGACGCCGCGATCCGCGAGAATGTCGACAGGGTGCGGCTGCGCTCGGCGGAAAAGATGTTCCTGCGCAAGAGCCTGCGGGATGTGGTCTATACCACCGCGTTCGGCGGCGTGCATGAGAGCATCGACCAGATCCTGATGTCGCGGCATTTCGATGCGGATTACCCCCGCGCAATGGGCGAGATGGTCTATTTCAGCGTCTTCAACGACCACCTGACCGATGGCAGCCACCCGGAGGCGCCCTATAACAAACTGGCCTCGGACCACGGTCAGATCATGGCCCATATGGAGCTGCGCCCGGCGTCCTGACGCCCAAAAGTTTTCAGAAAACTTTTGGCAAATTCCTTTGCAAGGAATTTGCTGCCGGCCGCGCTTTACCCCGGGCAGGCGCAGCGGTAGAGGGGTGCGGTTTTCAAAGGGGACAGCCATGCCACTCACCGAGCTGGGAGATGTGACGCTCAACTACCGCGACCGGGGCCGCGGCGCGCCGCTGGTGCTGGCGCATGGGCTGGGCATGGACCTTACGGTCTGGGATGCGCTGCTGCCGCTGCTGCCCGCGGGCCTGCGTGTCATCACCTATGACCTGCGCGGCCACGGCCGCTCTTCCCTGCCAGATGCCCCCTGCACCATGGGAGCCATGGTGCGGGATGCGGAACGGCTGCTCGATCATCTGCAGATCCGCGATGCCATGATGCTTGGCCTGGGCCTGGGCGGCATGGTGGCGCAGGGGCTGGCCGTCAAACGCCTGGACCAGATCCGTGCGCTGGTGCTGAGCGGTACGGCCGCCAAGCTGGGCACGCCGCTGATCTGGCAGGCGCGCGCAGACAGCGCCGGCGGCGGGATGGAGGCTGTGGCGGGCGAGACCCTGAAACGCTGGTTTGCGCCGAAAGCACAGGAATGCGACGCGGCAGAGACCGCCCGGCAGATGCTGCTGGCCGCCCCGCCAAAGGGCTACGCAGCAGGCTGCGCCGCCATTTCCGGCACAGATTTCTATACACCTGTAAGCGGCCTGCGCCTGCCGTTGCTGGGCATCTGCGGCACCGAGGACCGGGCCACGCCACCCGACCTTGTACGCGAAACCGTCGAGCTGGTCCCCGGCGCCGGCATGCGGCTGATCCGCCGCGCGGGCCACCTGCCCTGCCTGGAGCAGCCCGGGGAGTTTGCCGCCCTGCTGAACGGCTTCCTGAGTGCCACCGGCCATGCCGGCGGGCGCGGCCTGCCCCCGAAGCTGAGTTAAAACTGACCTGACGTCGAGAAAACCTTACCTTTCATTCCATGCCTCTGCCTGCCACTGTCCCGCGCAACCCGACGCGAGGCAGCCTAGTGCGCAGCACCACTCTCTTCCTGTTCCTGACGGTGATGATCGATGCCATGGGCATTGGGCTGATCATGCCGGTGATGCCTGACCTGATCCGCGAGGTGCAGGGCGGCGGGCTGGCGGATGCAGCGCTTTGGGGCGGCGGGCTGGCCACGGCTTTCGCCATCGCGCAATTCCTGTTCTCGCCCATCGTCGGCGCGCTTTCGGACCAGTCCGGCCGCAAACCTGTGCTGCTGGTGACGCAAGGCGCGCTGGTCTTGGTCTACCTGCTGCTGGCCGCGGCCCAAAGCCTGTGGATGCTGCTTCTGGGCCGCATCCTGGCGGGCATCGCCTCGGCCACGCAGAGCACCGCCAATGCCGCCATGGCAGATCTGTCGCCGCCGGAGAAGAAGACAGCTAACTTTGGCCTTCTGGGGGCTGCCTTCGGGGCCGGCTTTGTCTTCGGGCCGATGCTGGGCGGGCTGCTGGCGGGCTGGGGCACCCGCGCGCCCTTCTACGGCGCGGCGGTGCTGGTGGCAATGAACTTTGCCCTGGGCGCAATGGTGATGCGCGAGAGCGTCGCGAAGGAAAACCGCCGCGCCTTTGACTGGCGGCGGGCTCATGCCTTTGGTGCCCTGCGCCAGCTGGGCAAGCTTCCCGGGCTGCTGCCGCTGGTTGCGGTCTATTTCATCTACTCGGTGGCGATCTACGTCTACCCTGCGATCTGGGCCTTCTTCACTCAGGCCCGCTTCGGATGGAGCCCGGGCATGGTCGGCGTCAGCCTCGGCGTTTTCGGCTTCTCCATGGCGCTGGTGCAAGGCGTGCTGATACGCCCTGTGCTGCGCTTTGCGGGCGAGCGCATGACCGTGGTGCTGGGCCATCTCTTCGACTGCGTGGCGCTGTCGGTGCTGAGTTTCACCGGGTCCGGCATGCTGGCTCTGATGTTCACGCCTGTCTCGGCCCTTGGCGCGCTGGTCTCACCCGCGCTGACCGGCATTATGTCGAAAATGGTTGCGGATGACGCGCAGGGCGAGCTGCAGGGCGTCCTGACTGCCGCCCATGCCCTGGCGGTGATGATCTCGCCGCTGGTGATGACCTCAGCTTTTGCACTGGGGATGAACGGCGGGCTTGGCGTCACCATGCCCGGCCTGCCCTTTCTGGTGGCACTGGGGCTGATGATCCTCGGGCTCTGCGCCTTCCTGGCCGCCGCGCGCAGGAGCCGCGCGGCGGCCGCGGCCTGAACGCGACCTTCGAAAAGGCGAAAACGCACTTGCAGCAGAGGCTCTTGGCGCGCACCGTGACTGCCAACGCCCGCCGCTGCAACAGAAGGACAGCCCCCATGCAAAAGGTCAAAGCCGCCGTCTGCCATGAATTCGGCCTGCCGTTGGTGATCGAAGAGATTCAGCTGGCCCCGCCGGGACAGGGCCAGCTGGAGGTCACCCTGCACGCGGTTGCCATCTGCCACAGCGACATCTCCTACGCAGATGGTGCCTGGGGCGGGCCGCTTCCGGCTGTTTACGGCCATGAGGCCGCGGGCACTGTCTCGGCAACCGGCCCCGGCGTCAGCGGTTTTTCGACCGGTGACAGGGTGGTTGTCACCCTGATCCGCTCCTGCGGCACCTGCCCGTCCTGTGCTTCCGGAAAACCGGTTATCTGCGAAACCCCGGCACCGGCTGACGGACCGCTGCGCACCGCCGGTGGCGGGCCGCTGGTGCAGGCCATGGACTGCGGCGCTTTTGCCGAAAAGGTGGTGGTGGACCAGCGCCAGATCGTGAAACTGCCCGATGCCATCCCGATGGAGGCCGCAGCGCTGCTGTCCTGCGGCGTGATCACCGGGGTTGGCGCAGTGGTCAACGCCGCCGCCCTGCGCGCGGGCGAGGATGTGGTGGTAATCGGCGCCGGCGGTGTGGGTCTCAACGCCATCCAGGGTGCACGCATTGCCGGGGCGCGGCGCATCGTTGCGGTGGACATGGTCGCAGAAAAACTCGAGGCCGCAAAAGAATTCGGCGCCACCCATGGCGTTCTGGCCACCCAGGACAGGCCCTGGAAGGCGGCACGCAAGGCCCTTGGCGGACGCGGCGCGGATGCGGTGATGATCACCGTCGGCGCGATTCCAGCCTATGACACCGCCCCGCTCTACCTGGCGCCGGGCGGACGCGCGGTGATGATCGGCATGCCGCACACCGGGGCGCAATCGCAATATGAACCGGTGATCCTTGCCGCCCTCGGCCAGGGGCTGATCGGCTCCAAAATGGGCGATGCGGTGATCCAGCGCGACATCCCCTGGATGGCGGACCTCTATCAGCAGGGGCGGCTGAAACTGGACGAGCTGATCTCGGGCCGCTGGCGGCTGGATGAGATCAACGCGGCAATTGCCGACACCAGGGCCGGCAGCGCCCGGCGCAATGTAATCCTTTTTGACAGCTAGAGCAGACCCGACAGGACCGATGCCATGAAACTGCAAGATCTCGACATCATCGTCACCGCCCCGCCCGCGCCGGGCTGGGGCGGACGCTACTGGATCCTGGTGAAAGTCACCACCGACACCGGCATCACCGGCTGGGGCGAATGTTACGCTTCTTCTGTCGGACCGGACGCCATGCAGCATGTGATCCGCGACGTGTTTGAGCGCCACATGCTGGGCGAGAACCCCGAAAACATCGAGCTGATGTTCCGCCGCGCCTATTCCTCCGGCTTCACCCAGCGCCCGGATCTGACGGTGATGGGGGCCTTCTCGGGGCTGGAGATTGCCTGCTGGGACATTCTCGGCAAGGACCGCGGCAAGCCGGTCTGCCAGCTTCTGGGCGGCAAGGTGAACGACCGGGTGCGCTGCTACACCTACCTCTACCCGCTGCCGCATCAGGCCGGGGATCAGGCGTTCTGGATCTCCCCCGACATGGCGGCCGAATGCGCCGCCGAAACCGTAAAGCGCGGCTATACGGCGGTGAAATTCGATCCCGCCGGCCCCTATACCCTGCGCGGCGGCCATATGCCCTCGATGCGCGACATCGCCCGCTCGGCTGAATTCTGCGCGGCGATCCGCGATGCGGTGGGCGACAAGGCAGATCTCTTGTTCGGCACCCACGGGCAGTTTACCACCGCAGGCGCGATCCGCATGGCCGAGGCGATTGCGCCCTATTCGCCGCTTTGGTTCGAGGAACCTGTGCCGCCGGATAATGTGGCCGAGATGGCCAAGGTCGCCCGCGCCAGCTCCACGCCTGTGGCCACCGGCGAGCGGCTGACCACCAAGGCGGAATTCGCCGAGGTCCTGCGCCAGGGGGCCGCCAGCATCCTGCAGCCCGCCCTCGGCCGGGCCGGCGGCATCTGGGAGATGAAGAAGACAGCCGCCATTGCCGAGGCCTACAATGCGCAGATGGCGCCGCACCTCTATGCGGGTCCGGTGGAATGGGCCGCCAACCTGCAGCTGGCAGTGTCGATCCCCAATATCTTGCTGCTGGAAAGCATCGAGACGGACTTCCACTACGATCTGATCAAGCACAGCTTCAAGGTAGAGGACGGTTTCCTCGCCGCACCCGAAGCGCCGGGGCTGGGCATCGAAGTCGACGAGGCCCTGGCCCGCGCGCATCCCTTCACCGGCACCGACCTGCACCTCAACATGCAGGAAGCGCCCTGCAGCTACCACGAGGAGAACATCTTCGAAGGCGGTTCACCGGCGCTGCCGGAGTGACCCCGCGCCCGGCAGGCCGCCCCTGCCGGGCTGCCTCTTCCGGACGGGGGTGACTTGGCTGCGGAAAATGAGGCATTATATATTCCGCACCCGCAGCAAGGCCCTGAACACGTGACCGTCCAACCCGCCACACCTCTCGAAACCGACCCGCTCCCCGGTATGGAGGAGAGCGCCGCCAATGCCGCTGCCTACCTGAAGACCCTGGCGCATGAGGGGCGGCTGATGATCCTGTGCCACCTGGGCGAGCAGGAAAAATCAGTGGGCGAACTGGAGGAACTCCTGGGCCTGCGCCAGGCCGCGGTCAGCCAGATGCTGGCGCGCCTGCGCGACGAGGGGCTGGTCTCGACCCGGCGCGACGGCAAAACCATCTACTACTCTCTTAAGGACGAGAAAACCCGCCAGGTGATTTCTCTGCTGTACAGCCTGTTCTGCAGCCCCGAGGCCGGCTGAAGGGCGCTGCCCCTCTTACCCCGGATGAAATCCGGCG
>CAJXHQ010000053.1 GCA_913054485.1 uncultured Paracoccaceae bacterium | reverse complement strand
GCTGGACCACCTGCCGATCCGTTGGCTTGGCGCTCACGACCACGCCGAAGTTGTGCGGCAGCTGGAGAACGAGGCGGGCATTTCCTGCGTCATCATGGGGGCCGGGCTGGATGATTCCGTGCGCGGCGACCTGATTGGCGTGATTGCCAGCCTGCGCCCCGATGTCTGCATCCACTTGAAGGATCGCGCGTCAGGCTCCGAGGGGCTGGTGCCCTTTGTGGAACGTGTGGTCGGCCAGGAAATCCTGCCGAAACAACGCAATGAGGCCATCGCGGTCTGAATTGGCGCAGGCCAGCACGGACCCGTTCAAATTTTAGCTTTAACTGCGGGTTCACCCTTATGCGCGAGGCTGAACGCGGATTAATCCGTGTGTTTGACAGCCAAGGGGACAACAGGGTGAAAAAAGGCCGGCAGATCAAGGCAGACATGCCCGAGGGCGCAGACAACCCGCTGAATGCGGCGGTGGCAGGCCGCGACCGCTCCACCCTTGACATGGTGGCCGAGGCCATCAAACACGACCAGACGATGCTGGCCTATCAGCCGGTGATGCAGGCGCTGCCGCCGCATCAGGTGGCATTCTACGAGGGCTATATCCGGGTGCTGGACGAAACCGGCCGGGTGATCCCGGCGCGGGATTTCATGCCGGTGGTGGAGAATACCGAAATGGGCCGCGAGCTGGATTGCCTGGCGCTGCAGCATGGTCTCAAGGCGCTCAGCCAAAGCCCGGATGTGCGGCTGTCGATCAATATGTCTGCTCGCTCCATCGGGTACCGCCGCTGGGGCAAGGTCCTGAAGAAACACCTGGAAAAGGACAGCTTGCTTGGCGAACGGCTGGTGCTGGAAATCACTGAAGAATCGGCCATGGCCGCGCCGGAAATCGTGATTGATTTCATGGACCAGATGCAGGAACACGGCATTGCCTTCGCATTGGACAACTTCGGCGCAGGCACCTCAATGATCAAACATTTCCGCCAGTTCTTCTTCGATGCGGTGAAGATCGACGGCCAATTCGTGCGCGGCGTCCACGCCAACCATGACAATCAGGCCGTGCTGCGTGCCCTGGTCGGCGTCGGAAAACAGTTCGACATGCTGATCGTCGCCGAATCGGTGGAAAGCCAGCAGGATGCAGAATTCCTGGTCTCCATCGGGGTGGACTGCCTGCAGGGCTATCTCTACGGCGCGCCCAGCGTGCGTGCGCCCTGGATCGAAGAGCTGAAAGAACGCACCCGCGCCTGAACCGTATGGCCCGTCTGAATGGTCGGTCTGACGCCGCGTCAGCCTGTCCATTGCTGCAACTGCAGCATTCTGCTATGCCTTTGCCCGCATGGGAGGGAGGCACTTTGACGCTGCACTTGCAAAATGCGCCGGTTACGTCATGGTGCCTGCCAGAATGACGAAGATGGCAGAGGAACCATATTCATGACAAATGTTGTTATCGCATCCGCCGCACGTACCGCGGTCGGCAGCTTCGGCGGCGCGTTCGCCAACTCCCCCGCCCACGATCTGGGCGCCGCTGTGCTGGAGGCCGTGGTGGCCCGCGCGGGTATTGAGAAGGGTGAGGTTTCCGAAACCATCATGGGCCAGGTGCTGACCGCGGCCCAGGGCCAGAACCCGGCCCGCCAGGCCCATATCAACGCCGGCCTGCCCGAAGAAAGCGCCGCCTGGGGCATCAACCAGGTCTGCGGTTCGGGCCTGCGCGCCGTGGCTCTGGCGGCTCAGCACAACCAACTGGGCGATGCCTCCATCGTTGCGGCCGGCGGCCAGGAGAACATGACCCTCTCGACCCATGCCGCACATCTGCGCGCCGGTCAGAAGATGGGCGACATGAAGTACATCGACACTATGATCCGCGATGGTCTGTGGGATGCCTTCAACAACTACCACATGGGCCAGACCGCTGAGAATGTCGCGGCCAAGTGGGAAATCACCCGCGAGATGCAGGACGAATTCGCCGTGGCCTCGCAGAACAAGGCCGAAGCGGCGCAGAAAGCGGGCAAGTTCGCTGACGAGATCGCCGCCTTCACCGTGAAGACCCGCAAGGGCGACATCATCGTGGACCAGGACGAATACATCCGCCACGGCGCCACCATGGAAGCGATGCAGAAACTGCGCCCCGCCTTCGTGCGCGACGGCGGCACCGTGACGGCTGCCAATGCCTCCGGCCTGAACGACGGCGCGGCCGCCACCCTGCTGATGAGCGCCGATGATGCTGAAAAGCGCGGCATCGAGCCGCTGGCCCGCATCGTCTCCTACGCCACTGCCGGCCTGGACCCGACCATCATGGGCGTCGGCCCGATCTATGCGTCGCGCAAGGCGCTGGCCAAAGCCGGCTGGACTGTCGACGACCTGGAACTGGTGGAAGCCAACGAAGCCTTCGCCGCGCAGGCCCGTGCCGTGAACAAGGACATGGGCTGGGATCCCTCGATCGTGAATGTGAACGGCGGCGCCATCGCCATCGGCCACCCGATCGGCGCCTCCGGCTGCCGTGTTCTGAACACCCTGCTGTTCGAAATGAAGCGCTCGGGCAAGAAGAAGGGTCTCGCCACCCTCTGCATCGGCGGCGGCATGGGCGTTGCCATGTGCGTTGAACGCCCCTAAGCTGAATACAACTATCGGCTGCTGCCTGATTTTCGGGCAGCAGCCCCCCTGCCCCGCTGTCATTTTGCCGCACTGCAGAAATTGTCACGAAACTTTGTTGCTTTACTGACATCCTCCCGGTACGAATGTTTCGTACCCGTTTTTTGGAGGAAAGTCTGACTATGACTCGCGTAGCACTTGTGACCGGCGGCAGCCGCGGTATCGGCGCAGCCATCTCGAAAGCCCTGCAAGCAGAAGGCCACACCGTCGCTGCGACCTATGCCGGCAATGATGAAGCCGCCGCAAAATTCACCGAAGAAACCGGCATCAAGACCTATAAATGGAACGTTGCCGACTACGAGGAAAGCAAGGCAGGCATCGCCGCAGTTGAAGCCGACCTCGGCCCCATCGATATCGTGGTCGCCAATGCGGGTATCACCCGCGATGCGCCCTTCCACAAGATGACCCCGGAACAGTGGCACCAGGTGATCGACACCAACCTGACCGGTGTCTTCAACACCGTGCACCCGGTCTGGCCCGGCATGCGCGAGCGCAAGTTCGGCCGTGTCATCGTAATCTCTTCGATCAATGGCCAGAAGGGCCAGTTCGCCCAGGTGAACTATGCCGCTACCAAGGCCGGGGATCTGGGTATCGTGAAGTCGCTGGCGCAGGAGGGCGCGCGCGCGGGCATCACCGCCAACGCCATCTGCCCCGGCTATATCGCGACCGAAATGGTCATGGCAGTTCCGGAAAAAGTCCGCGACAGCATCATCAGCCAAATCCCCACCGGCCGCCTGGGTGAGCCGGAAGAGATCGCCCGCTGCGTGGCCTTCCTGGCCTCCGACGACTCGGGCTTCATCAACGGCTCGACCATCTCCGCCAACGGCGGTCAGTTCTTCGTCTGATCCCCTCCGGGACAGCGTGAAACGGCAAGGGCCGGTCCATAAGGACCGGCCCTTTTCCATCCCGTAAGGACGCGCGCGCTGCGCCCAGCGGGAAAGCGGGTCAGGCGGCGCAGGCCGCAGTGCGCGGCGCCCGGCGCAGGCGGAAAAGGGAAAACACCGCAAACAGAGCGGCGGAGCGTTCCTTATGCGCCCGCTCAAAGGCGTCTTTGGCAGCAGCAGTGGCAGTCACATCCATCGTTCGGCCCTCATCGGTTCAACATTACTGATCTGACTCTAGTGTGCAGCAAGGCAATAAAAGCCACAAACGAGACTTCTCAGGGCTTCAATTAAGATATACTTGTGTATGCATGTCCGACCGCCTGCCCCCCCTCACCGCCCTGCGCGCCTTTGACGCTGCCGCCCGCCACATGTCCTTTGCCCGCGCCGCAGAGGAGCTGCACGTGACCCCCGCAGCCCTGTCCTTCCAGATCAAATCGCTGGAGGAGCACCTCGGCCAGCCGCTGTTCCGCCGCCTCAACCGCGCAGTGGAGCTGACAGAAGCGGGCCGCACGCTGGCACCGGGGGCGGCAGAAGGCTTCCGCACGCTCAATACCGCCTGGGCCGCCACACGGCGCTTGCAGGACACCACGACGCTGACCGTCACCGCCGGGCCGGCGCTCACTGCAAAGTGGCTGGCGCCGCGGCTCTATGATTTTGCTCGGGCGCATCCCAATATCGACCTGCGCTTCTCGGCCACGCTGCGCAACCTGGACCTGGAGGTGGACGACGTAGACGTGGCAATCCGCTTTGGAGTAGGCAGCGACGAGGGCCTCTATTCTCTGCCCGTACGACGAGAGTGGGCAACCCCGGTCATGACACCGGAGATGGCCAAGGCCTATCCGACGCCCGAAAGCCTGACCAAGGCCCCCCTGATCCATGATGATTCCATCGACTTCCTGCGCCCGCGCATCGACTGGGCGGCCTGGTTCCGGGCCGTGGGCGTCAGCCATGTGCCGGAACACGGCGCGCATTTCTCCAATGCCGACCACGCGGTGGACGCGGCGGCCGCCGGGGTGGGCGTGGCGCTGAGCCGGCGGGCGATGATCATCAAGGATCTGCAGGAGGGCCGTCTTGTGGCCCCCTTCAAGGTGGCCATCGAATCCAATGCGCGGTTCCGGTTTCTCTGCCTCGACGGGGCCGAGACCCGGCCGCAGATCGCCGCCTTCCGAGACTGGTTTGTTGCCGAGCTGAATAAAACCGCGCATATCTCGGATGCGTTCAAGATTGTTCCGGTTTCCGAGGTTCCCCCGCCATGACCCGCCCCAAGGCCACCGCCATCGGTTTCATCGCCGTGCTTCTCTGGTCATTGCTTGCCTTGCTGACCGTGGGCTCTGCCCCTGCACCGGCGCTGCTGCTGAATGCGATCTGTTTCACCATCGGCGGCACGCTGGGGCTGATCTGGACTGCTGCCAGCGGCGGGCTCGGACGCTTGCGTGGCGTCAGCTGGAAAATCTACGCCTTCGGCACCCTGGGCCTGTTCGGCTATCACGCGCTCTATTTCTCGGCCCTGCGGCTGGCTCCAGCGGCCGAGGCCGGGCTGATTGCCTATCTCTGGCCTTTGCTCATCGTGCTGTTTTCAGGCCTGTTGCCCGGTGAACGCCTGCGGGCCGGCCACCTGACCGGCGGGATCCTGGGCTTCGCCGGGGCCGCGGTGATCATCACCGGCGGCAACGCAGGCTTTCAGGCAGAGTATCTGCCGGGCTACATGCTGGCGCTGGCCTGCGCCCTGACCTGGTCCGGCTACTCGGTGATGTCGCGCCGGTTCGGCACGGCGCCGACCAGCTCTGTGGCAGTTTTCTGCATGGCAGCTGCCATTGCCTCCTGGGGGCTGCATTTCGCGCTGGAGGAGACCGTCTGGCCCGCCGGCACGCTGGGCTGGGCCTCCACGTTGCTGCTGGGGCTCGGCCCTGTGGGACTGGCGTTTTATGTCTGGGACATCGGGGTGAAACAGGGGGATATTCAGCTTCTGGGCACCTGCTCTTATGCCGCGCCGCTGCTGTCGACCCTGATTCTGGTTCTGGCCGGTGTGGCCGCGGCCAGCTGGGCGCTTGGGCTGGCGGCGGCGCTGATCACCGGCGGCGCGCTGATCGCCGCGCGCGCCAGTGCCGCCGGGGCCGAGTCCAGGACATCGGCAGAGTAGCGGGCAAAGAAAAAGGCTGGAACCCCTCCGGTCCCAGCCTTGTCTTGCGAATGGCGCTGCGTCTCAGGACGACAGGCGCGTGATCTCTTCTTTGATTTTCATCTTCTGCTTTTTCAGTTCAGAAATTTCAAAATCGCTGGTTCCAGGGGCGCGCTGCGCCTCCTCCACAACCGTACTCAAATGCTCGTGTTTCCGTTTAAGTTCGACCAGATGAGAGCTGAGGCTCATGGCAATCCTCCTTTTGAGCTAGTTGCGTTACAAAAAGAGTGGAGCACAAGTTTTCCGCACTGTCACGCTGCAGGCGCACAGTAAATGCTGCGAAATCGCCGGATCGGCCGAACTTTGCGCATTTTCAGAGGCAGTATGTCCGATTCGATCAATCCGAAACAGTAAAGGACTGCTATATGCCCCTGCGGATGTGCGGAATTGCCCACATGTTACAGATCAGTCATATTGACGCACACTTGTAACATCGCCCTGATTGACATCACTCTGGCCAGGGCAGCCCGGCCCCCTGTTTCAGGACGGCAGTGATCTCTGGCCGGTAGTCATCGCCGTCCCTGATATGCCGGTCCGCGGCATGCAAAATCTGCGGCGCATGCAAGCGGAATGGAGCGCGGCCGTCCTTGCGGGCGCGCAGGATCACCAGCTCGGCGGTACGCCCTGAGCGCGGGGCTAGCGGCAGCAGCTCCAGCGATCCCAAACGGCCCGCACAGGCATCCAGCATATCCGGCAGCCGGTCGGCGCGCTGTATCATCGTCAGGTAGCCTTTTGGCTTCAGCCGTTTCGCGGCGATAGAGACCCAATCCTTCAACGGGGTCTCCTCACCCAATGCGGTTCGGCGGCCGGCGTCATCGGCCGCCACGTGGGCTCCGGCCCGGTAATAAGGCGGATTGGCAAGGACATGGTTGAACTGGCGCTGACGCAAGCCATCCGGAAGCGCGGAAAGATCGGCCTCGATCACCTCTGCATCCGCCTGGTTTTCTGCGACATTCCGGCGCGCTAGATCAGCGTAGGGGGCTTGCAGCTCCACCCCGGTGCAGCTGATCCCTGGCACCCGGGCCGACAGGCAGAGAAACGCCGGCCCCGCGCCACAGCCCAATTCCAGAACCGACTGACCCGGCTTGGCGGGCACCGCCGCGGCCAGCAGCACCGGGTCCACCCCGGCCCGGTAGCCCCTGACCGGCTGATACAGCATCACCTTGCCGCCCAGAAAGGCGTCCCGGCTCAGGTCCCTGTCAGCAAACCCGCCCATCAGGCATATCTTCCCGTTGGCACATCATTGTCACTCAGCACCCGCATCGCCGCGTCATATTCATCTGCCCGCACCATCAGGCGGCGCGGGAAGATTCCGATACCGCCTTCTAGGACGCTCATATTTACGTCCATTTGAAAGCAGTCTATATCCTCACCCTCAGGAAGGGCGGAGGCAAAGGCCAGGACGGTTGGGTCGGTGCTGCGCAGAAGTTCCTTCATAAGATGGGATCTAAGGCGGGGAGCGGCGGATTGTCGACCCCCGGGAATGGGAATGTGATGGATCAGAGCCTGGCACAGAAGCCGCACGACCGGCTGGCGGCAACCCTGAGTGCAAAGATGGACGCGGTGAACGCGCTGATCCGCACCCGCATGGCCTCGCAGCATGCGCCGCGCATTCCCGAAGTGACCGCGCATCTGGTCGAGGCCGGCGGCAAGCGTCTGCGCCCGATGCTGACTCTGGCGGCGGCCCGGCTCTGCGGCTACGAGGGCAGCCACGACGAGAAGCTGGCCGCCACAGTGGAATTCATCCACACCGCGACCCTGCTGCATGACGATGTGGTGGACGAAAGCGGCCAGCGCCGCGGCCGCCCCACAGCGAACCTGCTTTGGGACAACAAGTCCTCGGTGCTGGTGGGCGATTACCTGTTCGCGCGCAGCTTCCAGCTGATGGTTGAATGCGAAAGCCTGCGGGTGCTGGATATCCTGGCCAATGCCTCGGCCACGATTGCCGAAGGCGAAGTGCTGCAGATGACTGCGGCCACCGACCTGAAGACGGATGAGGCCATCTACCTGCAGGTGGTGCGCGGCAAGACCGCAGCGCTTTTCTCGGCCGCGATGGAGGTTGGCGGCGTGATTGCAGCCGCTCCGGAAGACCAGGTGCAGGCGCTGTTTGATTATGGCGACGCGCCGGGGATCGCCTTCCAGATCGCCGACGACCTTCTGGACTACCAGGGCGATGCCGCGGCCACCGGCAAGAACATCGGCGATGACTTCCGCGAACGCAAACTGACCCTGCCGGTCATCAAGGCGGTTGCGCAGGCCACCGAAGACGAGCGCGCCTTCTGGGAGCGCACCATCGGCAAGGGCCGGCAGCAGGACGGCGATCTGGAGCAGGCGCTGGCCCTGATGGCGAAATACAAGACGCTGGACGCCACCCGCGACGACGCCAATGCCTGGGCAGCAAAAGCAAAACAGGCACTATCGGCCCTGCCCGCGCACCCCGTGCGCGATATGCTGGAAGACCTGGCTGGCTACGTGGTTGCCCGGCTGACCTGACTTTGCCGAAGACGGGGGGCTCCCGCCTCTTCAAGGCCTTACGGCCTTTCAGAGTTGGGCCGGGCGCCGGACCTTACGGCCCGGCGAAGGGGGCGCTGCCCCCTGCCTCCCTCAGGGAGGCTCCCCCGGAGTATTATTGAAAAGGTGAAAGGGCGGGCCTGCGGTCAGCTGAGGGTGGCAGGTTTCACCCACCAGCCTGGGCGGGCTGTGGCAATTGCCCGCGCCGCGGCCACGGCCCCCGCGTTGCTGCCAAAAATCGCAAAACAGGTGGCGCCGGAGCCGGACATGCGCGTCAGAAGGCCACCCGGCTGCGCCGCCAGCACCCCCAGCACATCAGCAATGACCGGCTGGCAGGCGATCGCCGGCGCTTCAAGATCATTGCGCTGCTGCGCGGCCCAAAGGGCAAAATCCCCGGCCGTTGCGAAGCTGGGAAGATCGCTTGGCATCGGCGCATTCTCCCGCACCGACAAAGCCTTGAAAACCTGGGGCGTGGGCACCGTCACGCGGGGGTTAACCAGAACCGCGTGCAGGCGCGGCAGTGTCACTGCCGAAACCTGTTCGCCGATCCCGCCCATGCGGGAAGCCTGTGCAGCCATGCAAACCGGCACATCGGCCCCGAGCTGAAGCGGAAGACCGCCAGGGATGGCTGCCCCCTGCCCGGCCAGCGCCGACAGCAGCGCCGCCGCATCCGAGGATCCCCCGCCGATGCCGGCGCCATGCGGCAGATGCTTTTCCAAAGACATACGCCCGGTCCAGCCCGCCCCAGCGGCGGCCTGCCAGACCAGGTTCCGGACATCGCAGGGAACCCCCTCACTGAAGGGGCCCGACACGGAAAGCGAAAGCTCCGGCCCGGCCTTCAGCTGCAGCCTGTCACCGAAATCCGCGAACATCACCAAGCTGTCCAGCAGGTGGTAGCCGTCCGCGCGGCGGCCGGTCACGTGCAAGCTCAGGTTGATTTTGGCAGGGGCAAAGGCCTCAACCGTCATTGGCCACCGTGAGGGGGGCTGCGCCCTCTTCCTCCAAAACCTGGTCCAGGCCGACGTTCAGTTTGCGGCGGATCCTGACGGGGTCAGCCTCGCCGTCGGTATCCTCGGGGTCGACAAAGGACAGCGCGCGTTTCCACTGGAACTCCGCCTCCAGCTTGCGGCCGACGGCCCAGAAAACATCACCGAGGTGGTCGTTCACAACCGGATCTACCGGCATCAGCGCAACGGCCTTTTCCATATGGGAAACAGCCTCTTCGTAGCGGCCCAGCCGGTATAGCACCCAGCCCAGGCTGTCGACGATATAGCCGCTCTCGGGCCGCGCAGCGACGGCACGCTCGATCATCTCAAGCGCCTCATCCAGCTTAATACGCTTTTCCACCAGAGAATAGCCGAGGTAGTTGAGCACCAGCGGCTGATCCGGATTCAGCGCAAGCGCGGCGCGGAAGTCATCCTCGGCCTCACCCCATTGCTTCAGGCGCTCGTGGCAAATGCCGCGGGAATAATAGAGGTACCAGCGCCCCGGAGCCTCCTCAGGTGAGAATTCCAGAGCCGCATCAAAGGCCGCGGCTGCGGCGTCATATTGCTCCTCCTGGCGCAGAAGGTCACCCAACGCCGAATAGGCATCCGGAAGCGCAGGGAAATCGCGTGTCAGCTGGTCCAGCACTTCGATCGCCGCATCCGGTTTGGCCGCCCGGCGCAGCGCCTCAGCGCGGCCAAGCTCAGCCGCGTGGTAGTCAGGGTGGCCCTGCGGCACCTGCTTGTAGGTCATCACCGAGAGCTCGTAGCGGCCCAGCTGATCCAGCAGCTCTGCGCTCAGCAGCACTGCGTCCACGTGGTTTTCACTCATCTCGCTGGCCAGCCGCGCGTAGATCAGCACATAGTCGTCGGCGGCCTCGCCTTTCAGAGCGGCGCCGACCGAGAAGAAGATCTCCGCGAAACCGTCCTGCACCTCCGGCGCAATTGTGAAAGGCAGCGCACCGCCCGTTTCCAGCCGCGCGACCAAATCCGCCAGACCGGGATCGCGGCGGCCGCCAAAAGCCTCGTCCAGCATTGCCAGCGCGTCATCATTGCGGCCCAGCTGCGACAGCACCTCGGCGCGGGCGACCACCGCCCGGCGCGACACCAAGGCCAGCTGACCGCCGTCTGCGGCAAACATCTTCTCCGCGCCCTCGAAATCTCCGACCGAGGCCAGCGCCAGCGCCCAGTGATAAAGCGCAAAACCCCGCAGCCCCTTCTCATCCGCCAGTGAGGCGAAGGTCTCCAGCGCTCTGGATACGGACCCAGCCCCCATCTGCGCCCAGGCGGTCAGCAGACCATCCACCAGCGGGCTGATCGCACGGGATTCAACATCCCGTCCGGCCAGCGCCTTGTAGCTCCCGGCCTGCGCCTCGCCAGCCGCCAGCGCCAGGTGGCCTATCTGGCTGCCCAACCCCAAGCCCTCGATCTGCTGCGCCACCGGCAATGCCCGGTCCAGCCGCCCAAGGGCCAGCTGGGCAAAGACCACATTCTCCAGCAGGGCCGGATTGGACGTGTCCCGCATCAGCGCGCGGGTGAAATACTCGGCCGCCGCCGAATAATCGCTTTCGATCATCGCCTGGCGCCCGACAAGATAGGCGCCAGAGGCCTGCTGGGCAGAGGCGGCAGGCGTCAGGGACGCGGTAATCGCAAGGGCCAGAGCCGCCGGGGCGGCACGCCGGAAGGAATGAAACACTGGGATAGGCCTCGGTAACTGCTTTTGTAGCAGGCTAGGCTGTCCCGCCCGCTTGTGCAATGCGCAAAGGCGCCCCGCCCGCGCAACTCAGGTAAACTTGCACTGATCCTGCCACCCCGCCCGTT
>CAJXHQ010000052.1 GCA_913054485.1 uncultured Paracoccaceae bacterium | reverse complement strand
GGTTTCTTCTTCCTGCTGCTTGTAGAAATCGACCGAGTATTTGTGGATATGGGTTGTCGCATAGGACATGTTGAACAGCGGCAGCAGGCCCGCGGCGTGCCAGGTGGAGCCGGAGGTCAGCTCGTCGCGCTCGATCAGCATGACATCGTCCCAGCCCGCTTTGGCAAGGTGGTAGGCGATGGATGTGCCGACGGCACCGCCGCCGACGACAAGGGCTTTGACTTGAGTTTTCATGGGGCCGCTCTCCGCGTGGAATCTGTGTCTTGGCAAGGTTTATGCCCAAGCGGAAAGTTTCGCGCAAAATCCATCCGACGCAAAAGGCGCAAAAACCGACCTCCTGCGTCGCAAGTTGCGGCCAAGTGCCTATCGGAGAAGCCTGGAAGCCTAGTTGCAGTCCAACACCGTGCCGCGGCGCACGCAGGTACTGCCGCTGCCGGCTCCCAGTCCTTTGTTGACACGCACCGCTTGAACATCCGCCTCCTGGGGTGCTGCAGAAGCACCTTCGGTGTCTGCAAAGAAGCTTTTCGACGCTGTCATCATCGTGTCCGGCGCTTCCCCCTCCTGCATGCGCGAGATCCGGGCATTGATCGTCGCGCCGTAGCTGCGCAGGCTCATGTCACCCGGCGCCAGCCCGGCGGCGCGCGACTGGATGCCGTAGTCTCCTGCGATGCAGATCACCGCGGACATGAAGGCAAGACTCATTGCTGGCCATTTGGGCATGACTGTTCTCCCGGCACCGTTTTCACCGGGATCCAGAAGACTATAGAAATCCGGCAGGCTTAAGGCAGGCTGCCGGAAACTCTGAGGCAGAGGGGGTCAGTCCGCGACGATTTTGCCCGGGTTCATGATATTCTGCGGGTCCAGCGCGGATTTGATTGCCGCCATAAAGCGCGTCGCTTCGCCCAGTTCCTTTTCAAGGTAGGGCCGCTTGCCCTGCCCTATGCCATGTTCCCCTGTGCAGGTGCCGCCCATGGAGATTGCCAGCTCGTTGAGCCAGGCAACAAATTCATCCGCCTTGGCCTTTTCCTCTTCGCTGTCCATGTCGATCAGCGGCAGGGCGTGGAAATTGCCGTCTCCGACATGGCCGACGATGGGCGACAGCAGCCCCAGCTCTTCCGCCTTGGCGGAGGCCGCGCCGACACATTCCGCCAGCCGTGAGATCGGCACGCAGACATCGGTCGACAGACCCTTGGCTCCGGGACGCAGGCTGTGGCTGGCCCAATACATGTCATGGCGCGCCTGCCACAGTTTGTTGCGTTCCTCCGCGCTTGACGTGGCCTCGAAGTCGAAGCCCTCGAATTCCTCGGCGATGGAGCCGAACATGTCAGTCTGCTCCACCACGCCCGCGTCCGAGCCGTGGAATTCCAGCAGCAGCAGCGGCGTTTCCGGCAGGGAGAGCTTGGAATACTGGTTGGCGGCCTTCACGCTGAGCACGTCCAAAAGCTCGATCCGGGCAACCGGGATGCCGTATTGGATGGTCATCATCACCGCCTGGCAGGCCGCGTCCACCGTCGGGAAGGAACAGCGGGCGGAACGGATCGCTTCGGGGATGCCCTGCAGGCGCAGGGTCAGCTCGGTGATCACCCCCAGCGTGCCTTCAGAACCGACCATCAGCCGGGTGAGGTCGTACCCGGCCGAGGATTTCTTGGCCCGGCTGGCGGTGTGGATCACCGTGCCGTCGGCCATCACGGCCTCCATCGAAATCACATTGTCTTTCATGGTGCCATACCGCACCGCGTTGGTGCCGGAAGCACGGGTCGCCGCCATGCCGCCAAGCGAGGCATTGGCGCCGGGATCGATCGGGAAGAACAGGCCCTGGTCGCGCAGGTAGCTGTTCAGCTGCTCGCGCGTGACGCCGGGCTGCACCACCACGTCCAGATCCTCGGCGTGGACTTCGATGATCTTGTCCATCTTGGTCACGTCAATGGAGATCCCGCCCGCCGGTGCGTTCACATGGCCCTCAAGCGAGGTGCCGGTGCCGAAGGGGATCACCGGCACGCCGTGTTCGGCGCAGGTCTTCACGATGCCCGCGACCTCTTCAGTGCTTTCGGCAAAGACCACCGCATCGGGCATCTGGTTGATGATCCAGGTGGTGGTATGGCCGTGCTGCTCGCGGATCGCCTCCCCGGTCTGCAGCCGGTCACCGAACCGCTGCTTCAGAATACCGATGGCAGCCTCGATGCCTGCCTCATTGCGCGGCAGTGCTGTTGCCTGAACCATGCCTTCCCCTCCCACGGGTCGTTGGTTGACTAGTCAACCAAGTTATGACGGAAACCGGCCCCGCATGCAAGGGGACGGTTCCAATCTGCCCGGCGCGGATCAGCCGCCGAGCGCAATGCCCTCCCGGCGCGGGTCTGCGCCGCCTTTCAGGGTCCCGCCGATCGCGATGGCATGCAAGCCGGAGTTCAGCCCGCGCGGCTTCACCTCAAAGCCCATACCGGTCAGGGCCTCGGACATTCCCGCCGCCGCTGTGCCGTCTTCCACGTCATAGGTGCCGAAGCGGTTCACCGCATGGGGCAGCGCCAGCGCCTGCTGCACATCCATGCCCCAGTCCGCCCAGGCGATGATGGATTTCGCCACATAGCCGATGATCCGGCTGCCGCCGGGCGAACCGATGGCCAGCACAGGCTTGCCGTCCTGCATCACGATGGTCGGCGCCATGGAGGAGCGCGGCCGTTTGCCAGGCTCCAGCCGGTTGGCGATGGGAACCCCGTCCCGGTGGCTGCGGAAGGAAAAATCAGTAAGTTCGTTATTCAAAAGAAAGCCGCGCACCATCAGGCGCGAGCCGAAGGCGTTTTCAATCGTGGTCGTCATCGACAGCACGTTGCCGTATTGGTCCACGATCGAGATATGCGAGGTCGACGGCAGCTCAATTGACTCGTCATCCGCGAACAGAAGCGCGTGATCGAACTCCGGGCTGCCCGGCGCCACGCTGTCCAGCGCGGCCTCGCCTGCCAGCAGCGCTGCGCGCGAGGCAAGGTAATCCGCATCCACCAGCCCCTCGGTTGGCATCGGCACGAAATCACTATCCGCCATGTAGCGGCCCCGGTCGGCGAAGGCGAGGCGCGAGGCGTCGCCGATGATGCGCCAGGCCTCCGCGCTGTCCGGCCCCATGGCGGCCAGATCATACTCCCCGGCCATGCCGAGGATCTGCCCCACTGTCAAAGCCCCGGATGAGGGCGGGCCCATGCCGCAGACCTCGAAGGCACGGTAAGAGGCGCAGACCGTCGGGCGTTCCTTCACCTGATAAAGCGTCATGTCCATGGCCGACAGCACGCCCGGATTGCCAGGCGCAGTCTGCACGCCGCGCAGGATATCGGCCGCCACCGGACCGCCGTAGAAACCGGCCGCGCCTTCGCTGGCCAGAATACGCAGGGTTTCCGCATAGGCCGGGTTCTTCAGGGTTGCACCCGCCTGAAGCGCTGCGCCATCCGGCAGGAAATAGTCCGCAGTTGCCGGGAACCGGCCCAGCCGCTCTGCGTCACGCGCCACCAGCCCGGCAAGGCGCGGCGAAACGGCAAAGCCGCCTTCCGCCAGCCCGATGCCCGCATCAAACAGCGAGGGCCAGGGCGCGCGGCCCCAGCGCCGGTGCGCCTCGGCCAGCAGCGCAGGCGTGCCCGGCGTGCCAACCGAACGACCGCCAACCACCGCATCAAAGAATTTCAGCGGCTCGCCGTTCTCATTCTGAAACAGGGTGGGCGTTGCCGCCAGCGGCGCGGTCTCGCGCCCGTCCAGCGTGGTCATCTCTCCGGTAGCGCCATCATACCAAACCAGAAACGCGCCGCCGCCAAGGCCCGAGGATTGCGGCTCCACCAGCCCCAGCACGGTCTGGACCGCAACCATGGCATCCGCTGCCGATCCGCCGGCCCGCAGCACCGCGGCCCCGGCCTCAACCGCATGCGGGTTTGCCGCAGCGATCATCCAATTCTCCGCCTCAACCGGCCTGCCATCCGCCTTGGCAGCAAGCGAGGCCTGCACCGCATCTGAGGCGCTCTCGAAGACACCCCCTGCTGCTGCTTCGGGCGCAACCGCATCCGCCGCCTGCTGCGCCAGTGCCGGTGCTGCTGCCAATGCCGTTACTGCAACCGTGGTGAAAATTCCTGTCCGCATGATGGAATACGCCTCTCTGAAACCGTTGACTGCACACGTATATGGGGAAGCAGGCTGACAGTAATTCTGCCGACCGGCAATTCCAGCGTATCTATCGTGACCGCACAGGCAGCTGTGCGCGCAACCGGAGGCTGCGCCTACAGCATCGAAGGCACCACAAGATCGGGTGGCCGGTGGCCGTCCTCGAAGGTCTTGATGTTCAGCAGGACTTTTTCGCCCATCTCGACCCGGCCTTCTATGGTAGCCGATCCCATATGCGGCAGCAGCACAACATTGGGCAGCTCGCGCAGGCGCGGGTTGATGTCGGTGCCGTTCTCATAAACATCCAGCCCCGCGCCGCTGATTTCGCCGGTGCGAAGGCCCCGGGTCAGCGCGTGTTCGTCAATCACTTCCCCGCGCGAGGTGTTCACGATCACCGCGCCGGGCTTCAGCAGTTTCAGGCGGCGGGCATTCAGCAAGTGGAATGTGGAGGGCGTCGAGGGGCAGTGGACCGATATCACATCCATCCGCGCGATCATCTGGTCGAGGCTGTCCCAGTAGGTTGCCTCCAGCGCCTCTTCGGTTTCCGGGCGCAGCCGGCGGCGGTTATGGTAGTGCACCTGCATGCCAAACGCGGCAGCCCGGCGCGCAACGGCCTGGCCGATGTGCCCCATGCCGAGGATGCCCAGACGGCGCCCGGCAAGACGGCCGCCAAGGAACGCAGTCGGCGCCCAGCCGTCCCATTCACCCTTCTGCATCACCGCCAGACCTTCGGGGATGCGGCGCACCACGGCCATGATCAGCGCCATCGTCATGTCGGCGGTGTCATCGGTCAGCACGCCGGGCGTGTTGGAGACCATGATGCCGCGCTGCCGGGCAGTGGAGACGTCAATATTGTCGACCCCGGCGCCGTAGTTGGCAATCAGACGAAGGCGCTCCCCGGCCTGGCCAAGGATGCCGCCGTCGATGGTATCGGTGATGGTCGGCACCAGCACGTCGGCGTCTTTGACCGCCGCCACCAGCTCTGCCTTGCTCATCGGCGTGTCGTCTTCGCGCAGGCGCACGTCGAACAGCTCGCTCAGGCGGGTTTCCACCGGTTCCGGCAACCGTCGCGTTACAACAACACTCAAGCGTTCTCTGGCCACTTGCCCTCTCCCCTTCTTTGCAGGACAACCTCTTGCGTGGCATCGTGGCCCATGGCGGAGCGGGGCACAAGAACCCTTCCGCCCGTTTGACCCTCCTTCGGGTAATTTTATTGCGCAGCGGATGGAAGCGGCCCGTCAGAGGCCGCCAGGGCGCCGTAGAACCGAAGACAGGCAGGCGGGCACAACAAAACGAAAGTGCGAGCAGGCAGTGGCTTTCAACTTTAAACATCTGCGCCCGGCAGCGGCGTTTCTTTGCGGTATTCTGATGGCGGCCCCGCTGCGGGCCGAAGCGCCGGACCGCGGGCCGGTGACCAACCTGCCGTTGCCGCGCTTCGTGTCGATGAAAGCAGCCGAAGGCAACGTGCGCCGCGGCCCCTCGCTGACTCACAAGATCGACTGGGTGTTCAAACGCCGCAGCATGCCGTTGCGGGTCACCGGCGAATACGGCCACTGGCGGCGGGTTCAGGACCGCGACGGGGCCGGCGGCTGGGTGCATTACGCGCTGCTGTCCGGCGTGCGCACGGTTCTGATCGAAGAAGACATGCTCACCCTCCACGCCAAGCCCGACCCGAAAACACCGGTCACCGCAGCGCTCGAGCTGGGGGTGGTTGCCAGGCTGGGCGAGTGCCAGCCTGACTGGTGCCGGATTTCCGCCGGCGGCTACCGCGGCTGGGCGCCAAAGACCAAGCTTTGGGGCGTCGCCGCGGAAGAGCTCCGGGAGTAAGCGGCCAGCGGCGTCAGAAGCCGCCGATCCGCTGGACCAGCCAGACTGTCGAAATGCCGCCGACCGCATAGGCCATCACCGGGGTTGCCCGCAGCAGGAGCCCATCAAAGGCACCGCGCGACGGCATCACCCGGCGCAGCATCATTGCAGCCCCAAGAACGGCCGCGATAAAGGCCAGCTGGCCGGCTTCCACACCGACATTGAACGCCAGCAGGGCCGCAGGCACATCCCCCTGCGGCAGACCGATCTCGGTCAGCACCCCGGCAAAACCGAGCCCGTGCAGCAGGCCAAAGCTGAAGGAGACCAGCCAGGGATAGCGCTCGGACAGGCGCTCTTCGCCCTGCCTGCTTTTCAGGATCTCTATGCTGAGGAAGATGATCGACAGGGCGATCACCGCCTCCACCGGCGGGCCGGGGATATGGATGATCTGCAGTGAGGCCAGCGCCAGGGTGATCGAGTGGGCCACGGTGAAGGCGGTCACAGCGCCGACCAGCCGTCCCGGCGACCGGATCAGCAGCAGAAGAGCAAAGACAAACAGCAGGTGGTCGATACCGATCAGGATATGTTCCATGCCCAGCAGGAAATAGCTGCCGAAAACCTGCCCGATGCTGGGTTCTGCCGGAACGGTGAAGCTGATATCGCCCGACGTCAGCCGGCGGGTAATCATCTGGCCATCTGCAGGCTGGATGCGGACCAGCGTATCAGTTCGGGTCATATCGAGCCCCGTGATCGCCACTTCTCCGCCGACAATGCCGCCGTCACAGGGGGTGATCCAGCCGGTGCTCCAGGCCCAGCCATCAAAGGCGGGCTCTCCGCCCTCCCGGATTGCGCAGTTCTCCGGCAGCCGGGCCTCGATCGGCATGGGCGACCCGCGCACGTCAGGGCGGCGGAAAAACACCCGCCAGGTGCCGCTGCCGGTCTCCTCCATGGTCAGAAAACCGGGTTCCAGCGCATGGCTCAAGGCGGGGGCGGCCCCCTGCAGGCCAAACACCATCATCAGCGCGGCGATACGGAAGAATTCCGGGATCCGCTTCAGCACTGCAAGCATCAGCCCCCCTCCGCATTTCCAGCGGCAGGGGCGGTCTCCGCAGCGACAGGCTGGCCGGGAACCGCAAGGGGCTCTGGGGTCCGGATCTCATAGCGCTCGCGCAGGAGGCCGATCTGCGCCAGGCGGATCTCCTCGGCCTTGTCACGCTGCCAGTCGAACAAGACCTTGTCGCGCACTTCGGCCAGTTCCAGGCGGCGGCCTGCTTCTTTTCCGGTGACCCGGACCAAATGCCAGCCAAAGGCCGATTGCACCGGCGCGGACCACGCATTCAGCGCGTTGCCGGAGACCGCATCGGCAAACCCAGAGCCGAAATTGCGGTCAATACCGGGAACCGGGCTCATCGGCATGACCGTGGGCAGCATTGAGGGCACCCCGACCTGTTTCGGGCTGACACCGGCCTTCAGATCGGCCAGGGCCGCGGCCCCGCCGTCTTCGGGCGCATGCTGGCCGAGGTACACTTGCTCTAGGGCGAGGTTCGCGGGGACCGAAAACTGTTCGATCTTGGCATCCATATGGGCCTGCAGCTCTGCTTCATCGGGCTGCATTGCCTGGGTGACGGAATCGGTGAAAAAGTTCATCTTCTGGATCAAACGATTGCGGATGACCGCATCACCCTGATCCAGATTGAGCGCCAGTGCCTCGCGCACCAGGATCTCATCCTCAACCGCCTTATCGACCAGCGCGCCAAGCTCGTCCGGGCTGGGCGCGCGGCCCCATTGGGCCTGGAACGCTGCGGTGATCTGCCCGACTTTGAACTCGTTGATAACAATCACATCATCCCGTTCCGCCAGAACACTGTCGCCGGCAACGGTGTAAAACCATGCAAAAATGATCACTGCCAGACCGGCAAAATGAAATAATGGTTCCCTGACTACGCGTGCAAACACCTGCGATACCTCCTAAAATAAACCCAATTCCGGACTCGGGCAGGCCACAACCTGTTCCGGGGCCGCCCGCAAATGAGCCCGCTGTGCCGGGCGTTGGGCAGACATAAGGAAAGTTGACTGATCCGGGTGAAGTTTCAAGCCATAACCTTCTGCCACGGGCCATCTCCTCCGGTGGGAGCCCCCGGGATTAAGCAACAGCATCTGCGTAAAGGGAAACCCCGCCGGGCTGCGCAGGCCGCAAGATAGGCTCCCCGCGCAAACAGGCAGCCTTCCGGATGTGCGCATCTGAGGGCGGCCTATTTCGGCAGCAGCAATTTGGCGGTCAGGCCGATGGTGTCTTTCGGGCCCATGCCTTCGTCGTAGAAATTGCGCTCGTAGGACAGTATCATCTGCACCGGAGGCCCGCCGGTCTTGACCAGCTTTGAGACCTGCACCCCCAGCGGGAGCGAGGTGAACTCATCAGCGTCCCAGTCATAGACGAAGGTCATTTCCGAATTTCCAACGGACCAGCCGTTTTGCAGCTTCACGTTCAGGATCGGCTGCAGAGTGGAGATATTCACATCCGGCTTGTTTCCGTCACCATCCACCGTGAAGAGATTCTGGTTGAACAGCCCCCACAGCCCCCAGGGGGCCTGGGCGACTCCGCCTAGTGCCGGGCCCAACGCCCATTTTTCCGCGCTGAGCTGGCTGCTGCCGGTGGGCAGCAGGGCCACAAGGCCGACCCCATAGCGCCCCCAGGGCTGGTCGAAAGTGGTCAGGTTGAACAGGGTCATATCGCCGAACCCGCTGGTCCCGGCGGGGGTGCTGGTAAAATAGGGCAGCGTCAGACGGGCAATATTGCTGGTCCCGCCCAGCTGATAGGGGATGGCCGCCCGGAACTGGAGCACATTGCGGTCTTCATCGGAATTGTGGTTGTTCGGAGAATAGAAATTTTGCAGCTGGAACGACATCAGAGAGGCTGTCGGATCGCTTGCCTTGTCTTCCAAAGACTGGTTCTGGGCCGATGCGGACTGTCCAGCGGCCAAGGTCAGCGCAACAGCACCAAGCACAGTGAAACGGATCATGACTGGTTACTCCGCGATAAGCTAGCAATCGCAATGATGGCGTTCCGGTGACGAAAATCAAGTTGCCCGCCCCTGCCCCTCCTTTCCCCGCCGGCAAGCCGCAGAACCGGGGACGGCGGGGCGGGGCCAGGGACGCTCGAAGGTGGTCAGATTGAACAGGCTGGCATCCCAGAACCCGGCGGGACCATGCGCCGTTTCGGTAAAGTAGGGCAGCGACAGGCGGGCAATACTGTCGGTGCCGAACAATTCAAACGGCACGGCGGCGCGGAACTGGGCCATATTCCGGGGCTCGTCTGAATTGTGCAGCGCCGGCGAGTAATAGCTCATCAGCTGGTAGGCCATCAGCGGTGCGGTCGGGTCATTGACCGTCTTGGCCAGTTCCTTGCCGTCGCCCGCATTTCCGGGGGCAGCCGCCGCCGCGACACCCGGTGCGATGTCCTGCGGAGGATTGTCCTGCGATTCCCCGGCGCTGAGCTGGCCGGGCGCAAAGGCCAAGGCAACGGCCGCGGCATCCGCGGCGGCCTTGAGAGGGCTGATGTCTTCAATTGGCAGATTGGACAGATTCAGTTTTTACTCTTCACTCGAAAACGGCTTCTCTTACTGGCCGGCACACGCCTGGGGCGGCCCGCCAGCCGGACAGTGTACAGGGCTGGAGAGAACCGCGATGCAGCTTCAGCTTTGGTGCTGAAAGGGCCGCTGCCGGACGCAAAACATGTAACCCAAAAACCGATTAGCTGCGCCCGGCGTAACGGCTTGACGGGTATCTAGGCGCGCTGCGGGGCACTGTCCGCGGCTGCCGAAGGCGGGATGTTTCAACAGGCCAAAAATGGCCCGCCACCCGTACCCACCCGGCGGAAAAATGACTATGGGTTCTGGAGTTTTGACGCAGTTGCGCCTCGACAAACGCGATGGTTGCGCGTTTTCTGTCGCCATCATCAGTTAGGATATTCCATGCCGTTGCGGCGCCCCCCCCCCCGCCTCTCCACGCTCATTGTCATGACAGCTGTTTCCCTGCTGTCGCTGAACCTGTTCCTGCCGTCCCTCGCCAGCATGGCGCGGGACTTCGGAACCGAATACGCCATCATCAATATTTCGGTCGCCGGCTATTTGGCGGTCTCCGCCGGGCTGCAGCTGGTTATGGGCCCGCTGTCCGACCGCTACGGCCGCCGCCCGGTCCTGCTGACCGGGCTTGCGCTGTTTACGGCCGCCTCCCTTGGCTGCCTGCTTGCCACCAATGTCTGGGTCTTCCTTGCCTTCCGCATGATGCAAGCCGCAATTGTATCGGCCTCGGTTCTGAGCCGGGCCATTATCGCTGATATGTACGACAAACAGACCGCTGCCAGCCTGATGGGCTATGTTGCAATGGTCATGGCAGTGGCCCCGATGATGGGCCCTATGGCCGGCGGGATCCTGGAGGAGCTGATTCACTGGCGCGCTTCCTTTGCAGTCTATCTGGTCTGCGGTGCCGGGCTGCTGCTGACCTGCTGGATCGATGTCGGTGAGACCAACCAGCACCCTTCCGAGACTTTCGCGGCCCAGTTCCGCGCCTACCCCGAGCTGCTGCGGTCACGGCGGTTCTGGGGCTACTCGCTCTGCACCGCCTTTTCCGTCGGCACCTTTTTTATCTTTCTGGGCGGCGCGCCGCTGGCGGCCTCGGCGGCATTTGGCATGAGCCCGGCTGCCCTGGGCGTCGGCATGGGCTGCACCACCGCCGGTTTCTTTTTCGGCAACATGATTGCCAGCCGGCTGTCCAAACGGTTCGAGCTGTCGCAGATGATGACCGCAGGCAGGCTGGTGACTCTGGCGGGCCTCCTGACCGGCGCTGCATTGCTGGCCGGCGGCATGTTCCACGCGGTGACCTTCTTCGGATCCGTGGTCAGCGTTGGCATCGGCAACGGGCTGAGCCTGCCTGCAGGCAATGCCGGCGCCATGGCGGTGCGGCCTCGGCTTGCGGGATCCGCTTCCGGCTTGAGCGGGGCGATGCAGGTCGGCGGCGGCGCGGCCCTGACCGTCCTGGCCGGCGTGCTGGTCACAGAAGAAAACGGCATCGCCATCCTGATGGCACTGCTGATCGCATGCGCCTTTGCCGGGCTTCTGACCGCGCTTTATGTTATGCGCCTCGACCGGATGGAGCCGCTGCCCGAAACCGCCTGACTGGCTAGCTG
>CAJXHQ010000051.1 GCA_913054485.1 uncultured Paracoccaceae bacterium | reverse complement strand
GATCGCCGGGCGCGGCTTCGTTCAGCGCCGGTTCGATGCGGTCCAGCCGGGTCACGCGGTCGCCGGCCTCGCGCATCAGCCGGGTAAAGCCGTCCGGCCCGTCCAGTGTCTCCAGCAGAAGATTGGCAGCCGTGTTGTCGCTGCGCGTGACCGCAGCCTTGCACAGGCTCCAGACCGTCATGCTGCCTCCGGCGTGGCGTTCCGTGTCCGGGGACCAGTCCACCAGACCTGCGGCGGGCACATTCACCGCCCGCTCAAGCTGTTCCTGTCTGGTGTCAGCCCGCATCAGAACGGCGGCGGCCAGCAGGAATTTGAACGTGCTGGACAGCGCAAAACGCTCCTCGCCGCGCCAGCTGCTGAACCGTCCGTCCTGGCTGTCCAGCGCGGCGAATCCCAACCTGCCGCCGCTGCGGGTCTCGATCATCCGCAATTCCGCCTCGGGAATCAGGCCGGGCGGGGTGGCATGCCCGCGCAGCGGTACGGCCTGGGCCAGCAGCGCGGCGGCTGCGCCGGTGAGAAAAGTCTTTCGTGTCAGGATCAATGCCTCGCCTCCGCTGGTCTGGCTTTGGGGTAGTGCCCCTGCAGACTGCGGACAACAATCGGGGCCGAGAGCCGGGCGTTTCAGGCGGGTTCCTGCTGGTCAGCCCCTTCGGAAGGCACCGGGAGACAGCCCGTAGCGGCGGCGGAAGGCCGCGGCTAAATGCGAGGCGGTGGCAAAACCGCAATCGGCGCTGATCTCCTGCACGCTGCGCGGGGTGTGGCGCAGCATGCTTTCGGCGTGGTGCAGGCGGATGCGCAGGGCCAGCGCGGCGGGGGCGCAGCCGAAGGCGGCCCGCGTCAGCCGCCCGAGAGTGCGTTCCGGCAGCCCTGCGTCGCGGCACAGGGCGGGGATGGACGGCGGGGCGGCAATGGACTGGTCCAGAATGTGCAGGCAGCGTTGCAGCCGCGGGTCCAGGTCCTGCCCGGGCGCGCTGCATCCGAGTGCGCGCATCAGCCCCTCCGAGCGGGCTGGCTTCAGGAATACGGCGCGGCGGGCGGCCGCCACCATCTCCGGGCCATGGGCCGCTTTCAAGTACTGCAGCATCATGTCGGTGACGCTGTCGCCGCCGATGCAAGTCGCGGTTCCGGCATCCAGTGTCACCGGGGCCAGTGTGAACTGCACCTGCGGGAAGGCACTGCGCAGAGCGGCGATTTCGCCGGGATCTGCCGAGGCCTGCTGCCCGTTCAGCACCCCGGCTGCTGCCAGAGGCCAGACACCGCTGCCAAGCCCGCAGAGGTAAGCGCCATGGCGATGGGCAGCGCGGATGCAGGCCAGCAGGCTTTTGTCCTGTGCGGCTGCGCTGCGCACCGCGGAAGAGCAGACAAACAGGGCCTGCATCTTGGGATGCGGCTGCCATCCGCTATCTGCCATCACCACCGCACCGCAGGAGCTGCGCACAGCCCCGCCGGCAGGCCCCAGCGTAACGCAGTGCGCCGCGGGAGCTTCGCTGCGCCCGGCAGCCATCCGCAAGAGGTCGCGCGCGATCCCGTAGCCGAAGAGGGAAAAGCCGTCCTGAATGGCGAAAGCGTAGAGCGGAACCTTGGTCATGGCTGAAATCCGTCTGAAAAGGGCTGAATTCGGATATCTTTGCCGGTGGCACCCGTCAATGATGCAGCCAGTCCCCAGTCCCCAAATGCGCCCGGAGTCTTAAGATGCCTGCTGACAAACCCAATATCCTGCTGGTGGTGGCAGATCAGATGGCCCCCTTCCTGCTGGACGCCTGCGGACACAGCGGCGCGCGGATGAAGCATCTTTCGGCACTGGCAGAACGCGGGGTGCAGTTCACCAATGCCTATACCTCCAGTCCGATCTGCACGCCGGCCCGCGCGGGGTTCATGACCGGGCTGCATACCTCCACGACCGGCTGTTTTGACAATGGCGATCCCTTTCCCGGCTATATCCCTACCTTCGCCCATTACCTGGCCAATGCGGGCTACGAGACCGTGCTGTCGGGCAAGATGCATTTCATCGGTGCCGACCAGCTGCACGGGTTTCAGCGGCGGCTGAATACCGATCTCTATCCGTCCGGGCACCTGTGGTCCTACCCGTTGCTGCCTGCGGGTGATCCTGAGGCGAAGGCCTTTGATTTTGCCCCGCAGTACCAGCCGCAGAACGTCGGGCCGGGCTGGTCGAAAGAGCTGCAATACGACGAGGAGACTCATTTCAAAGCGCTGGACTACCTGCGCCACGCGCCGGAGCGCCCCTGGATGCTGACTGTCAGCTTCACCAACCCGCATCCGCCTTACCAGGTGCCGCGCAAATACTGGGAGATGTACAAGGACGCCGACATGCCGCTGCCGGACTACCCGGACGGTATGGAGGAGAGCTACTCGGACTATGACCGGGCCTTCCTGCGCTGGTACGGGCTGGACCGCGCGCCGCTGACAGACCCCGGCCAGGTCTTGCAGGCGCGCCGCGCCTTTGCGGCCCTGTCCCATTACATTGACGACAAGCTGGGCGAGATGCTGGCGGTGCTGGAGGAACAGGGGCTCAGGGACAATACCGTGGTGATTTTCACGGCGGATCATGGCGAGATGCTGGGCGAAAAGGGTCTGATCCAGAAACGCAGCTTTTATGAATGGTCAGCGCGTATTCCTTTGGTGATCGATATGCCGGGGGCGGCTGCGGGCCGGGTGGACACGCCGGTCTCGCTGCTGGACCTGCCGGCAAGCCTGCTGGATCTGGCCGGGCAGGAGCCGGTGCGCGGCATGCACGGGCGCTCGCTTCTGCCCGCCCTGCGCGGCGAAGAATTGGACGGGGTGCCGGTGATCGCCGAATACCACGGCGAGGGTATCATGCGGCCCAGCTTCATGGTGCGGCTGGGCGGCTGGAAAATGATCTACAGCCATGGCACCCCGCATCAGCTGTTCAACCTGGACGAAGATCCGCAGGAGCGGGTGAACCGGGCTGGCGATCCGGCCGCGGCTGAGGCCGAAGCCCGGCTGCTGGACGAGATCACCGGCGGGCGCTTTGACCTGGAGGCCATCGAGGCTGAGGTCTGGGCGCGGCTGCCGCAGAAACAACTGGTCAATGCGGCCATGGCAGCCAACGGGACGCAGTGGGACTACCGGCCTGAGCAGGATGTGCAGACACGCTATGTGCGCAGCTGACCGGCGGGCCTTGCGCCCGGGCCGCTGCCCGCTTACATCTGCCTCCCATGGCCAAGCAGAAGCAAAACTCTGACCCGAATTACAAGGTGATCGCCGAAAACCGGCGTGCGCGTTTCGATTATGCGATCGAGGACGACATCGAGTGCGGCATTATCCTTGAGGGTTCGGAAGTGAAGGCGCTGCGCGGCGGCGGTTCCAACATTGCCGACAGCTATGCGGCGGTTGAGGATGGCGAGCTGTGGCTGGTTAACAGCTATGTCCCGCCCTATGCGCAGGCCAAGATGTTCAAACACGAAGAACGGCGGCGCCGCAAACTTCTGGTCTCGCGCAAGGAAATGGCCGATCTGTGGAACGCGACCCAGCGCAAGGGCATGACCCTGGTGCCGCTGGTCATGTACTTCAACCACAAGGGCCTGGTGAAGATGAAGCTGGGCATCGCCAAGGGCAAGAAGATCCACGACAAGCGCGCCACGGAAGCCAAACGCGACTGGGGCCGCCAGAAGCAGCGGCTGATGAAAGACGCGCGCTGAGCGGCGCGGCCCGGAAAATTCGTACCTTCCGGCTGGTCCTGATGAATTGATCTGCCGGACCCGTTCATTCCCCATTCGCCGCAGAAGACAGCTGAAACGTCCGGCCGGCAAGATTCTTGCGTGCCGGCCGGACTTTCTGACTGCGGCACCTCAGCCCGGCCTTGCGACTCTGCCTTGGCGGCAGTAAGCCTTTGACCATACGGCAAGGGAGGGCTCTGCATGCAGGATGATCCGAAAACTCTGGTTTCCACCGAATGGCTCGCGGCGCATCTGAAAGATCCGGATCTTCGGATCCTGGACGGGTCCTGGCATATGCCCGCCTCGGGGCGCGATGCGGAGGCAGAATACGGTGCCGCTCATATCCCCGGCGCGCGGTTCTTTGATATCGAGGATATCTCGGACCACCGCTCGGATCTGCCGCATATGATGCCCCCTGTCGAGAAATTCATGTCCCGCCTGCGCGCCATGGGTGTTGGCGACGGCCACCAGGTGGTGATCTATGATGCGGCGGGGCTGTTTTCCGCGGCGCGCGTCTGGTGGATGTTCAAGCTGATGGGTCAGAACAATGTGGCGGTGCTGGACGGCGGGTTGCCCAAGTGGCAGGCCGAGGGCCGCGAGATCGAAGACCTGCCGCCGGTGATCCGCGACCGTCATATGACGGTGCGGGTGCAGAACCACCTGGTGCGCGATGTGACACAGGTCTCTTCCGCCGCCAAGCTGGGCGACCACGAGATTATCGATGCCCGCGCTGCGCCGCGCTTCCGCGGTGACGCGAAGGAGCCGCGCGCGGGCCTGCGCGCAGGCCATATTCCGGGGTCGAAAAACGTGCCCTTCACCACGCTTTTGAATGCGGACCAGACGATGAAGGATGCCGATGGCATCCGCGCGGCCTTTGGGGCTGCGGGCGTGGACCTCGCGAAACCCGCCATTACCACCTGCGGATCGGGCGTGACCGCCGCGGTTCTGAGCCTGGCGCTGGAGCGGATCGGCAAGACCGACCACTCCCTGTACGACGGCTCATGGACCGAATGGGGCGCCTTCCCGACACTACCCGTTGCAACCGGAGAGAACTGATGTTCGAAACCCTGAAAGCCCAGCCGGCCGACAAGATCCTGGCCCTGATGAAAGCCTTCCGCGAAGACCCGCGCGAGAACAAGATCGACCTTGGCGTCGGCGTCTATAAGGATGCCACCGGGCTCACCCCGGTGATGCGCGCGGTGAAGGCCGCCGAGCAGAAGATCTGGGAAGAGCAGACCACCAAGGCCTATACCGGTCTGGCTGGTGAGCCGCTTTATGCAGACGGCATGATCAAGCTGGTGCTGGGTGATGCGGTTGCCCGCGGCA
Source organism: uncultured Paracoccaceae bacterium (assembly GCA_913054485.1). Lineage (GTDB taxonomy): Bacteria > Pseudomonadota > Alphaproteobacteria > Rhodobacterales > Rhodobacteraceae > FREY01. The sequence continues at coordinate 6,230 of CAJXHQ010000051.1, read as the reverse complement.
ACGTGGGCGCTGTGGCCACCCCCGGCGGTACCGGTGCCGTGCGCCAGGCGTTTGAGCTGATCCAGATGGCCAACCCGGACGCGCGTGTGTTTGTGTCGGACCCGACCTGGCCCAACCATGTCTCGATCCTGAAATACCTGAACATCGAGACCGTCACCTACCGCTATTTCGACCGCGAGACCCGCGGTGTGAACTTCGACGGTATGCTGGAAGACCTGAAGGGTGCCAAAAAAGGCGACGTGGTGCTGCTGCACGGCTGCTGCCACAACCCGACCGGCGCCAACCTCAATGCGGTCCAGTGGCAGGAGGTCATCGACCTTCTGAACGCCCAGGGGCTGATCCCGATGATCGACATTGCCTACCAGGGCTTTGGCGACGGTCTGGAAGAAGATGCCGTAGGCGTGCGCATGGTCGCCTCCGGCTGCCCGGAAGTGCTGATTGCCGCGAGCTGTTCCAAGAACTTCGGAATCTACCGCGAGCGCACCGGCCTGCTGATGGCGATCAGCCAGGATGCCGGCGCGCAGGCGCTGAACCAGGCGACGCTGGCCTACCTCAACCGCCAGAACTATTCCTTCCCGCCGGATCACGGTGCCCGCATCGTGGCGACCATCCTGCATGACGACGCCCTGCGCGCCGATTGGGCGGCCGAGCTGGAAGCTGTGCGTTTGGGTATGCTGGACCTGCGCAAGGGGCTGGCGGATGAGCTGCAGCGGCTTACCGGGTCGGACCGTTTTGGGTTCATCGCGCAGCACCGCGGCATGTTCTCGCTGCTGGGCACCACGCCTGAGCTGGTCGAGAAGATGCGCGCCGATGCGGGCATCTACATGGTGGGCGACAGCCGTTTGAACATCGCGGGCCTCAACGCGCAGACCGTGCCGGTGCTGGCCAAGGCGATTGTTGATGCCGGCGTCTGAGCCGCGCCATAGATGACAGAGAGGGGCGCCGCTTGCGGTGCCCTTTTTCGTTGGTGACCGGTCAGACCGGAGAGATGACCCGTGCGTCCACGGATTGAAGGTGCCTGTCGGTCAGGCTGCGCTCGCGTGCGTGCAGCACCTGATGGCGCGGGTAGCGCGGGTCGCGGCGGTCATCCAGCACTGGCACGTCCCAGCCGCCAGTCGTGGCAAAAAACGCGGCCACGCCGTCTTCGCCAAAAACCTGGCAATAGCCCTGCACCACCACATCCAGATAGCTGAGCAGCACCGGGTGAACCTCGGAGCCTGCATTGTGGCGCTCTGCCGGAACCGCGTAGACGGAGACTTCGGTGGCGGGGCAAAGCGGATGCGCCACGGCCTCTGAAGCGGCGAGCCGGTCATAGGCCCATTCGCGTTCATCCAGCGCCTCCCAGTCAGCGCCGGGCACCGCCGCGATCAGCCCGTCAATCTCGCTGCTTTCACAGCGGACCGCGGTGAGGAAGGCGGCTTCGCGCAGGCCGGTCTGCACCCATTGCCGCCGCCAGCCTGCCAGCCGGGCGGGCTGCGGGTCCTCGTAAGAATGGGTCGCTGTGTTCACCAGGCTGCCATAGCCGAAGAAATATGGCGCACGCGGAGTTCTGCTCATCATCAGTACCTGCGTTCATCTTCATTGATGTATGTCAAACAGCCTTTTGGGCCGCCGTGCAATATGAGTCCCATACTCTTATTAAGGAGCGCCGTCCCATGCGCATTACCAAACGCACGAATATTGCCGTCCGGCTGCTGATGTATTGCGCAGCAAACGAGGGCCGCCTTGTCACCAAATCCGAGATCGCAGGCTGCTGCAACGTGTCGGAAAACCACCTGGCACAGGTGATCAACCAGCTTGGCCAGCTTGGCTTTCTGCACACCCAGCGCGGCCGCAACGGCGGCATGGCGCTTGGCAAGCCGGCCGCAGAGATCCAGATCGGCGAGGTCTTCCGGCTGGTCGAAGGTGAACAGCCCGAGACCGAGTGTTTTGCCGACCGCGACGGCAGCTGCCCGCTGAGCGGCTCCTGCCGTCTGAAAGTGGCGCTGGCCGATGCCGCCGAGGCGTTTTTTGCCGCACTCGACGGCATCACCCTGGAATCGCTGGTCTGCAACAACCATGATCTTCTGGCGATCCTGCAGCCGCTGGGCTGCCAGCGCGCCAAAGAAACCGCCTGAAAATCCGCCTGACCGCAGGCTATTCGCGGGCCCGCAGAATTCTTGCGGGCCGCGCGGCCAATGGCCGCCAGGCGTAGACAAGCCCGGCTGCCAGCGTGGCCAGAACACCGCCCAGCACCACGGCAATCGCATTGGGCCAGATCACCGCATATTCCGTCTCGAAGATGAAGCTGTTGACCGCCCAGGCCCCGGTGATGCCGGCCCCCAGCGCGACCAGCCCCGCGCCTGCACCCAGAAGCGCCGAACGCAGCGCAAAGCTGGTCAGGATGCGGCTGCGGGAGGCCCCGAGTGTTTTCAGGAGCGCGGCCTCATACCGGCGGGCGGGTTCGCCGGCCGCGGCCGTTCCCAGCAGAACGATAAAGCCGGTGATCAGGGTGGCCGCCGCGCCGTAAGCGGTGGCGCTGGCCAGCTGGCGCAGGATGCCTGCAACGCGGTCGATGGCGTCGCGCATGCGGATGGCGGTGATGTTCGGCATCTCTGTGGCCAGATCACGCAGGATCGCAGCCTCAGCCTGTTCTTCGGCGTAGACGGTGGAAATATAGGTGTGGGGCGCGCCGGCCAGGGCGGCCTCGTTCATCGCCAGGATGAAGCCCATGCCGGCGGTGGAGAAATCCACCTCGCGGAAGCTGGCGATGGTGCCGGTGATGTCGCGGCCCAGCACGTTCACGGTCAGCGTATCGCCGATCTTGAGGCCCATTTCCTCGGCCTCTTCATCGGCAAAGCTGATCAGCGGCGGGCCTGTGTAATCTTCGGGCCACCATTCCCCTTCGGTCACGGTGAACCCCTCGGGCAGCGCGCCGGCGTAAGTGACGCCGCGGTCGCCCTGGATCACCCAATGCTCGCCTGCAACCTCACGCGCAGGCAGGCCGTTGATGCGGGTGATCACACCGCGCAGCATCGGCGCGCTTTCCACGCGGCTGACGGCAGGGTCTGTGTCGACGCGTTCGCGGAAGGCGGGCATCTGGGCCTTCTGGATGTCGACAAAGAAGTAGGACGGCGCCTGATCCGGCAGGTTGTCGGCAATGGCGCGGCGCATGTTGCCGTCGATCTGGCCGATGGCGGCCAGCACCGCCAGCCCCAGTCCCAGCGACAGCACCACCGGCACCGCCCCGTCACGGGCAGCCCCGATCGCAGACAGCGCCCAGCGCAGGGCAGGGCGGCCGCGCACCAGCGGCGTGGCGCGGCGGGCAGCGGCACCGGTCAGCAGGGCAGCAACCAGCAGCACGATCAGCGATCCGGCCAGCCCGCCGGCGGTCCAGAGGGTCAGCCGCGCAGAGCCGCTGAACCAGGCCGCTGATCCAACCAGCGCGGCCAGCGCCGCAGCGGTGGCCAGCAGGTAGCGCGCCGCGGGCAGGCGGGTGCGGGCGGCAAAGGCGTCGCGGAACAGCGAGGCCGCGCGGATACGCTCGGCCCGGGCCAAGGGCCAGAGGGTGAAGATAAAGGCGGTCAGCAGCCCGTAGAGAGCGGCTTCAAACAGCGCCGAAGGATAGACCGAGAAGACCGCGGGGAAGGGCAGCTGCGCGGCGATCAGCGGGCCAAGCAGCACCGGTCCAAGCCCGCCCAGCAGCAGGCCAAGGGCGATCCCGACGAGGGACAGCGCGCCGATCTGCAGGAAATAGGTCAGGAAGATCGTGCCGCGTTCGGCCCCCAATGTGCGCAGGGTGGCAATGGTTGCGGTCTTGGTGGCGAGATAGGCGCGCACGGCCGCCGAGACGCCAACCCCGCCCACCGCAAGACCCGACAGGCCCACAAGGATGAGGAAGGCGCCGAGGCGTTCAACAAATTCGGCAATGCCCGGTGCGCCGTTTCGGGCGTCGGTCCAGCGCATGCCGCTGTCTTCGAACCTGCCGCGGGCTTCGGCTTCCAGTGCGGCGAGATCGGTGCCATCCGGCATGTCCATCCGGTACTTGGTGGAAAACAGCGTGCCGGGCTCCAGCAGCCCTGAGCCTGCCAGGTCCGTGGTCAGCACCAGCGTACGCGGGCCGAGGGCAAAGCCGGAGGCGGCGGCATCAGGTTCGACCGCGATATCGGCCATCAGGCGGAAATCCTGCGTGCCCAGACGGAAGCTGTCGCCCGGTTCCAGTCCCAGCCGGTCGGACAGCACCCGTTCCATCACCGCGCCGGGCAAACCGTCGCGTCCCGCCAGCGCGGTTTCCAGCGGCATGTCCGGTGTCAGGCTGACGTCACCCACCAGCGGGTAGGCGCTGTCGGCGGCTTTCACCTGCGTCAGCGCGCGTTCTTCCCCGACCACAGCCATGGAGCGGAACTCGGCCACTTCCGACAGCGCATCGGATGCGGCTTCCATCCAGACGCGTTCTTCGTCGGAGGCGAAGCGGTAGGTGAATTCCATCTCGGCGTCGCCGCCGAGGATCGCAGCCCCTTCCGAGGCAAGGCCCGCCTCGATGGAAGACCGCACCGAGCCGATGGCAGCAATGACGCCGACGCCCAGCGCCAGACAGGCGAGGAAGATGCGGAAACCCCGGACCCCGCCGCGCAGTTCGCGGGCGGCAAAACGCCATGCAAGGCGCAGTTCCTGCGTGGTCATTCTGCGGCCTCTTGCGCGGCTTCGGCATCCACCCGCCCATCGCGCAGCCGCACCACCCGGTCGCAGCGGGCGGCCAGATCAGCGGCGTGGGTCACCAGCACCAGCGTGGCGCCGTGGCGGTCGCGCAATCCGAACAGAAGGTCCATGATGGCCGCGCCGTTGGTCTCGTCCAGATTGCCGGTGGGCTCATCTGCCAGCAGGATTTTCGGGCGCGGCGCGGCGGCGCGGGCCAGTGCCACGCGCTGCTGCTCGCCGCCGGACATCTGCGCCGGGTAGTGATGCGTGCGGTGGCCGAGGCCGACGGCCTCCAGCTCTTCCGCGGCGCGGTCAAAGGCATCCTTGTGGCCCGCCAGTTCCAGCGGGGTGGCGACGTTTTCCAACGCGATCATGGTGGGGATCAGGTGGAAGCTTTGGAAGACCACCCCCATATGGGCGCGGCGGAAGCGGGCCAGCGCGTCTTCGTCCATGGCGGTCAGATCATGGCCCAATGCGGCGACGCTGCCGCCGGTGGCCTGTTCCAGCCCGCCCATCACCATCAGCAGCGAGGATTTTCCGGAACCCGACGGCCCGGTCAGCCCGACGGTTTCGCCCGGTGCCACTGAAAGTGAGATCCCGTGCAAAATATCCACCGGCCCGGCATTGCCAATCAGGGACAAATCCACATCTTTGAGGGAGAGGATGGGGTCAGAAGTCGTCATGGATCTATGGTCCGCCCTGAAATTATTATTGTTCGGATATGGAGGTTTCCACGCGATGCGCAAGGTTTTGGCGGGCATGATCTGCACCTTTTGGGTTTTTGCCCAGCCGCTGGCTGCGGAGCCGGTGAAAATTGCGGCACTTGGCGACAGCCTGGTGCATGGCTACGGGCTGCCGCAGGACCAGGGCTTTGTGCCGCAGCTGCAGGGCTGGCTGCGCGCCAAAGGGGCTGAGGTGGAGCTGATCAATGCGGGTGTGTCGGGAGATACCACGGCCGGCGGTGCGGCGCGAATCGCCTGGACGCTGTCGGACCGGCCGGACGGGCTGATCGTGCTCCTGGGCGGCAATGACCTCTTGCGCGGCATTGCACCTGAGGCGGCCAAGGAAAACCTGCGGGTGATACTGGCAGCGGCGCAGGCGCAGGATGTGGAGGTCATGCTGATCGGCATGAAGGCACCGCGCAACTACGGGCCGGACTACAAGGTGGCGTTCGACGCGATTTATCCGGATCTGGCTGAGGAATACGGCGCGCTGCTGTTCGAGGATGCCTTTGCCGGCATGGCAGAAAAATCCGGCGGCGACACGCTGGCGGTGCAGGCGCTGCTGCAGGGGGACGGGATCCACCCGAATGCGGCCGGCGTTGCCTTGAACGTCGCGGCGGCTGGGCCAACCGCCCTGGAACTTGTCGGGCGGCTGACAGAGTGAAAGGCGGCCCTGAGGGCCGCCGCAGCCGGATCAGACCAGCTGAAGATCGACGGCAGATTCGCGGCCGTCACGGCCGGCCTGCAGCTCGTAGGTCACTTTCTGGTTGTCGGCCAGACCGGTGAGGCCGGACCGCTCAACTGCGGAAATGTGCACGAACACGGCTTTGC
>CAJXHQ010000050.1 GCA_913054485.1 uncultured Paracoccaceae bacterium | reverse complement strand
CCTCGACATAGAACAGCCGGGTTGAGGGGTTCATGGTGATGTCGCGCGCCTCGGCCCGTTTGCGGACAACCTGCCTGTGCACCTGGCTTTCGGCCGGCACGTCAATCACTACATCACCCTGAACGGTCGCCTGACAGCCGAGCCGGCGGCCCGCCGTCAGTCCCCGTTTGTCGTCATAGCGCTGCTCGACCTTGTTCCATTCGCTCAGCGCATCTTCGGCCACGGTGACGCCGTGTTTCGGGAACTCACCGTAGGACGGCGTGATCTGGCATTTCGAGCAGATCCCGCGGCCGCCACAGACCGAGTCCAGATCCACCCCCAGCTGCCGTGCAGCGGTGAGGACAGGGGTGCCGACGGGGAAATTCCCCCGCTTGCCGGAGGGGGTAAAGACGACGAGGGGATCGGTGCTCATTTCGGAAGTGCCTTCTCAGTCCGCATTCTGCCGCGACAATATGGAGTTTTGCGGCAGGGGAAAGGCGGCGGGCGGCATTTTTCTGTCTGGGGGCGGCATTTGCGCGGAAAAGATACCTGCGGAATGCGTGTTTTCCGTCAGGGTTCGGATTGGGGATGATGCCGCCAATAGCTGCCTTTTGGCCCTGAATGCCGCTTGCCGGTCTGTCCGGCGTTACACGCTGGCAGGGCCGTCCGGCTGGCAGACCTGTGCCATGAGTTCGGCCTTTCGAAACGGCTTGGTCAGGAAGGCGTTCATGCCGGCTTCTGTGCAGGCATCATAATCGCTTGGCCGGGCGTTTGCTGTGAGAGCAATGATCCGGCAAGGCGGCAAATGGTTCTCTGCCTCGAAGGCTCGGATCTGCCGGGTTGCGTCCAGCCCGCCGAGAAATGGCATGGACAGGTCCATCAGAACAATCGGGCTGGGGGTCTTCTTGTAGTATTCAACCGCGTCCCGGCCGTTCGAAACAAACTTCAATTCGGCACCGGTTGGCTCCAGGATTTTCTGTACAAGCAACTGATTTGTCTTGTTATCTTCCGCGACCAGGATCTTCAGGCCCGCCAGCGGGCCAGAAGCATCCGCCTGGGCCAGCCCCTGCGGGGCAGTATCACTGGCCCGGGACGGTGACGGGATAACAGCGGCGGGCCCTGACGGAGGCTGGCCGGCGGCGTCGCGGCTCGCGGAAGGCACGGCTGAGGCAATCGGAAGGTTCAGCCGCACGGTGAATGCAGATCCCTCGCCAAGACGGGATTCGACATCAACCCTGCCGCCCATCCGTTCCACCAGAGCCTGCGTTATAGCAAGCCCCAGCCCGGTGCCTTCCGCACGCCGGGTCGGCGTTCTGTCGGCCTGCTCGAATGCAGCGAATATGCGCGATTTCTCGGAGGGATCGATGCCGGGGCCGGTGTCAATGACGGACAGGCGCAGCGGAAACACAGGATCCGCGCGGTCATAATCTGCCCGCAAGGTGACCCATCCGGCGTCCGTGAATTTGATGGCATTTCCAAGCAAGTTCAAAATGATCTGCCGGATTTTGTTTTTATCGCCTGTAAAACGGACGGGAACGCCGTCAGGGTATTCCGTCCTCAGCTCCAGCCCTTTGAAATCAGCGCGCGCCCATAGGAGCGTTCCGGTGTCCTGCACAAGACCGCGCAGGGAAAATGGCTCGTTGTGGAGCGTTACGCCCTGCACCTGAATTTTTGAGAAATCCAGAATATCGTTGATGATATCAAGAAGGGCATCTGCCGAATTGCTGATGGTATTGGCAAGCAGGGCCTGCTGATCGTCCAGTGCGGTTTCCTTCAGCAATTCGCTCACCCCCAGAATGCCATTCATCGGCGTCCGGATTTCATGGCTCATATTGGCAAGAAACTGTTCTTTAGCCGTGCTGGCCGCTTCCGCTTTGCGGACGGCGCTTTTGGCCAGTTGCAGTGCGGTGTCGCGCTCCCTTTCGGAGGTGACATCCGCCGAAGACCCGACCAGGTGAGTCAGGGTGCCGTCCTCGCGGAAGACGGGCCGCAGCGTTGTCTGGAGGTAGGCGGAGCGCTGTACCGCAGGCAGGGTGATTTCATAGGTCGCCTCCTGGCCGCTTGCGGCGACCTGGCATTGCTGGGCAAAAGCGCGTTCGCCCGTGGCGCCGCCAAAAAGCTCTCGGGCCGTTTTTCCGATGTAGTCCTGCCGCGTGAACCCGGTCAAAGCCCGGCCTTGTTCATTGATAGCGACATAGCGCGGCAGCCCGTCAGCCCCGATTTCCAGTACAAAAACAGCCAGATCCACGCCGTTCAAAATGTCAAACCGGTCTGAAATATTGTCTTCACTCACTGGCACACCCGATGCTTTCCGGGCCCGATGCAACAGGCTTCCTATCTAATTTGATCACCTTAGCAGCAACCAGGAGAAAAATAGTAGTTTTAAATACATGTTTTAGCTCTTTACCTTGCCAGAGTGCTCAATTTTCCGGCTGGGCTGCAGCCCGACCCGACGGGCAAGGTGTGTAACTGGCCCGGAAGATCCAAAAAATTCTCATAAAAAGCGACACCCTTTCAGGCGGTTAGACAAACGTTTTTGTGCTAGTTTGACGATGAAAACGGAACAGAACGGGGCAATGAACCGATGAAGGCGACTACACTGGCTGACCTGATTGAGGGACAACGTGTGCACAAGACAGCTCCTGACGAAACGGTGCGGACGGCGTGTATTGCGATGACCTCTGCGAATATCGGCGCTCTGCCGGTTGTGGACCGTAATGGTGTTCTGATCGGCATTCTGAGCGAACGGGATGTGATCCAGCGCAGCATCATCGTTTACCGTCCTTCGGCGACGACCCTGGTGAAACAGGTCATGACCCCGAACCCGCAGTGGCTGGGTCCGGAGGCCAAGCTGGACGAAGCTTATAACACCATGATCAAAGGCAAGTTCCGTCACCTTCCGGTCTGCGAGGATGGTCAGATTCTGGGGGTTGTCTCGATCCGCGATTTCATCCCGCAGAACAGCTCTCTGGTGGAGCGGCTGCTGCGCAGGACCGCTGTCAAACAGGCCTGATACCGGCACACACCGCCGAAAGGCGGTGCGCAGCCTAGTGCAGCACCAGCGCTGCCTCATGTGCTTTCAGAACAATGCGGGCGGCCTCGAATGGGGCATAAGCGGTCTCCTTCAGATCCGGGAACAGGGTAAGGATTTCCCGCTGCGTGACGGCGCAGCCTTCCTTGAACAGCCGCGCGCCGGGCTGAAAACTTTCGCTCCAAAGCCCGTTTGAGAGCACCACCTGGTGCTGCTCGAACATCAGATGCACATAGGTGGCCTGCGGTACGGCCAGCTGCCGGACCCCTTGCCGCGGTGTCAGGAACGCCGCCGCGGCCAAGGCCTCGCGTTCTCCGAAATTCATGTCGCAGGCGGCGCTGCGCAGCAGGATGCGGTGCTGTGGTGACACCCAGAGATCCTGCTCCGGGCGGCCAGGGCCGAAAGAGCCGGCAGCAATGCGCACCGGCTGCAGATGCGGGCAGCGGGCCAGCCAGGTGCGGTTCAAGCGCTTGATGCCGGTCCAAACCACTGGCTGATAGCCGTTGTCACGGGTCAGAACCAGGTCGCCCGGCCGCAGGCTTTCGACCCTTCGGTGCCCGCGGCTGGTTGCTATTGCAGTCCCGGCCGCAAAACAGGGCACAAAGGACTCATACTCCGCGGTGCCCTTGTTGCTGCCGCCGATCTTCTGGTAGGTCGCGCCGTCGATCAGCGGCACATCGTTGGAAAACCCCCAGACGTCCGAGGTCTTGCCGCCCTGGGAGAACACGGTGACGGTGATCACCGGCCCGACAGGATTGCCGAAGTCGTCCTCCTGCTGGAGGTAGTGGAAGGATTCCGCCTCTATCATGGAACCGTTGGCCACCAGTGAGCCGCCATCGGTGATGATATGGCCGCCCTCCTGGTCGTCCTCCAGCGTGTCTGCGCTGCCTGAGGTGTCCTCCAGGTGGACCAGCTCGCTGCTGTAGCCGGAGGAATAGGTAAATACCGTCCCGGTGGGCGTGCTCGAATTGTTGATGATCGAAGACCCCGGAGTCATATTAGGGGAGGAGGCGTCTACCGTCAGAGCCTCGGAATCAAACGCATAAAACGAACGGGCAACCATATACCTGAACCTTGTCACTGTTTAACAAAGGTCAGGTAAGCATTTACCTGCTAAGTTATGATTAATTTCAACTTCTTCGAACTTCTCCCCCTCAGGCAGGGGCGCAGCCGTCACCTTTTGCTGCCGTCCAGCCAGGCCAGGATCTGCGCCCTGTTGCCGTCTAGCGCCGGGGCGGGACCGCGGGTTTCGGGGTCGGGCAAGTTCGACATCTTGATCGGGTTGCCGGCAGCCGTGTAGCGCGGCTTCCCGGCCTCATCCAGCACGTCCACCACCATGTTGCGGGCGAGGATCTGCGGATCCTGCATCACTTCCTTGACGTTCTGGATCGGCCCCGTGGGGATACCGGCATCGGTCAGCACGCCGATCCAATGGGCCTTGCTTTCGCCCAGCGTCACCGCTTCGATCAGCCGTTTCAGCAGCCGGGCGTTGTCGCACCGTGCGGGGTTGGTGGCAAACCGGGCATCCGAAGCCAGCGGCAGTTGCAGCGCATCACAGAGCTTTGCGAACAGCGCGTCATTGCCGGCCGCAATCACAAACAGGCCGTCCATCGCGTGGAAGGTCTCAAACGGAGTAATGGACGGATGCCGGGCGCCCGAGGGGCGGGGCGGCTCGCCGGTGACAGAGGTCAGCGCAATGGCGTGTTCCAGCAGCGCCAGCTGAGAATCCAGCATCGAGATGTCGACCTTCTGGCCCAGCCCCGTCTCACGCGTCTCCAGAAGGGCCGCCAGCACCCCTTGCGCCAGGAACATGCCGGCCACGATATCGCCGATCGAGGCCCCGACGCGGACGGGGTCACGGTCGCGCTCGCCGGTGATCGACATCACCCCGCCGCGGGCCTGCACCACCATGTCATAGGCCGGTTTCTGTGCCTCGGGCCCGGTGTGGCCAAAGCCCGAAACCGCGCCGTAAATCAGCCGGGGATGGCGCGCGTGCAGCGTCTCCCAGCCATAGCCCATCCGCTCCATCACGCCGGGGCGGTAGTTTTCCAGTACCACGTCCGAACGCGCCAGCAGGTCGTCGAAGATCGCCTTGTCACCTTCGGCCTTCAGATCCAGCGCGATGCTTTCCTTGCCGTGGTTGATGGTGGCGAAATAGGCACTTTCGCCGTCCTTGAAGGGAGGGAAGGCGCGGGTGTCGTCGCCTATGCCCGGACGCTCCACCTTGATTACCCGCGCGCCGAGATCGGCCAGGGTCATGGAGGCATAGGGGCCTGCCAGAACATGGGTAAGGTCAAGGATGGTGATGCCTGATAGCGGTCCGGCCATGATGCAAGCTCCGTCTCTGTTTCGCGTGCCCCTGTCATAATCTGCCGTCATGACCGTGCCTTGACGCAGATCAGAAGGCCTAACATTCCGCACTGCGGCGAAAATGGCCCGCCGGCCCTTTCCACTTCCGGGGAACTGTGCCATAGGGTCACCGCCAAACGGGGTTATGCATGGGGATGATCAATGCAGATTCGTGAGGCTCTCACATTTGATGATGTTCTACTGGTTCCGGGCGCGTCCAACGTCCTTCCGAGTACCGCTGACACGCGCACGTTTGTGACGCAATCCATCGCGCTGAACATTCCGCTGCTCAGCTCGGCGATGGACACGGTGACCGAAGCCAAGATGGCCATCGCCATGGCGCAGGCCGGCGGCATGGGCGTGATCCACAAGAACCTGAACGCAGACGAGCAATCCCGCGAAGTGCGCCGGGTGAAGCGGTTTGTGTCCGGCATCGTCTATAACCCGATCACGCTCACCGCGGATCAGACCCTGGCCGATGCCAAGGCGCTGCAGGAACGCTACCGCGTCACCGGCTTCCCGGTTGTCGACGGCGAAGGCCGCGTGATGGGCATCGTCACCAACCGCGACATGCGCTTTGCCTCGGATGACAACACGCCGGTTTCGGTGATGATGACCTCGGACAACCTGGCCATGCTGCAGGAGCCGGCCGAGCTGGAAGAGGCGAAAAGCCTGATGAAGGCGCGCCGGATCGAAAAGCTTCTGGTATCCGATGGCGACGGCAAGCTGACCGGCCTTCTGACCCTGAAAGACACCGAACAGGCGGTTCTGAACCCCACCGCCTGCAAGGATGAGCTGGGCCGCCTGCGGGTGGCAGCAGCGTCCTCTGTCGGTGACAGCGGCTTTGCGCGGTCCGAAATGCTGATCGACGCGGGCGTCGACCTTCTGGTGATCGACACCGCTCACGGCCATTCCGAAGGCGTTCTGGATGCGGTGAAACGGGTCAAGGCAATTTACCCGGACATCCAGGTGGTTGCCGGCAACGTTGCTACGGCTGAGGCCACTAAGGCGCTGATCGACGCCGGTGCGGATGCTGTGAAAGTGGGCATCGGCCCGGGCTCCATCTGCACCACCCGCATGGTGGCCGGTGTCGGCGTGCCCCAGCTGACCGCAATCTCTGACTGCGCCAAGGCGGCCGGCCCGGTGCCGGTGATTGCTGACGGCGGCATCAAGTTCTCCGGCGATTTCGCCAAGGCGATCGCGGCCGGCGCCTCCTGCGCCATGGTCGGCTCGATGATTGCCGGCACCGATGAAAGCCCCGGTGAGGTGATCCTGTATCAGGGCCGGTCGTTCAAATCCTACCGCGGCATGGGCTCTCTTGGCGCCATGGCGCGCGGCTCTGCCGACCGGTATTTCCAGAAGGACGCCGCCAGCGACAAGCTGGTGCCGGAAGGCATCGAAGGCCAGGTGCCTTACAAAGGTTCGGCCGGCGCGGTGATCCACCAGCTGGTGGGCGGCCTGCGCGCAGCCATGGGCTATACCGGCTGCGCCACCGTGGCGGAGATGAATAAGAACTGCCAGTTCGTGAAGATCACCGGCGCCGGGCTGAAAGAAAGCCACGTGCATGACGTGCAGATCACCCGCGAAAGCCCCAACTACCGGATCGGATAAGGCCATGACGGCCGCCCGCAACACCGGGGCAGGGGCATGACCCCCGCCGCCCGCCTGCAGGCGGCCATCGAAATCCTCGATTCCATTCGGGACGGGGAGCCGGCGGAAAAAGCGCTCACCACCTGGGGACGCCGCAGCCGCTATGCCGGCTCCAAGGACTGCGCCGTGGTGCGCGATCACGTGTTTACAGCGCTGCGCTGCCGCCGCTCGCACGCCGCCCTGGGCGGCAGCGAAACCGGCCGCGGGCTGATTCTTGGCGCGCTTCGCGAAGCGGGCGTCGATCCGGGCACCGTCTTTACCGGCGAAGGCCATGCGCCGCAGCCATTGCGCGAGGATGAGGCGGCAGCCGGCAGATCGCCCGCTGCCGGTGCAGAGGCAGCGGATTTCCCCGATTGGCTCTGGGATGATTTCACCCGAAGTCTTGGCGAGGGGGCCGAGGGTGCTGCCGCAGCGCTGCGCCAGCGCGCGCCCGTGCACTTGCGGGTCAACCGCCGAAAATCCACGCTGGCCAACGCGCAGGCTGCCCTGGCGGAGGCGGGTGTTCAAACCCTGCCGCATGCTGCGGCGCCGCTGGCGCTGGAGGTCACTGAAGGGCCCCGCAAGATCCGGAACTCGGAGCCATATCTCAGCGGAATTGTGGTACTGCAGGACGCCGCCAGCCAGGCAGTGACCGAGGCGTTGCCGCTGCGCAAGGGGATGACGGTCCTGGATTATTGCGCAGGCGGCGGCGGCAAGACCCTGGCGATTGCCGCGGCCGAGGATGTGCAGATATCGGCTCATGATATTGCCGGTCAGCGGATGCGCGATCTGCCGGAAAGGGCCAAACGGGCAGGGGTCCGCGTCAATCTTCTGGAGCCAGGCCAACCCGGCGCTGCGGCGTCTTATGATCTGGTATTCTGCGATGCGCCCTGTTCCGGCTCCGGATCCTGGCGGCGTGCGCCCGAGGGCAAGTGGCGGCTGACGGCGGAGAGCCTGGCCGAGCTCTGCGCGACCCAGGCCGGCATTCTGGACCAGGCTGCGGCTCTGGTGAAACCCGGCGGCGCGCTGGCCTATGCAACCTGCTCGATGCTGTCCTGCGAAAACCGCGATCAGGTTAACGCCTTCCTTGCCCGCAGCCCGGGCTGGTGTCTGGATACCGATCAAAGCTGGCGCGTCAGCGAAGGAACCGACGGCTTCTATGTTGCGATATTGACGCAGACAGACCGCAATACTTAGACGCGATTGCGTAAATACTGAAATTCTTTAACGCAGCCTTAACCTTCGTTAGCGCGGAATGCCGCAAAGAATTTGCATCAGACGGAGCCGGAATGATCGGTCGCCAAGAAACCTCTGTGCCGGGCCTGCGCGTTGCCGCCCCGGACAAAGCCCGCCTTGCAGCCACAGCCATTCTTGCAGGCGCCGCCGCAGGCGGAGCCCTGTTTCTTGGCCTGCCGGATTGGGCCTCCCGCAGCCTCGGCGCTGTCTCGCTCACCCTGACCTCTGTTGCGGCACTTATGGCCTTTCAGTCGCGGGTGCGGCTGAAGGCGCGGGCGATGGCCACTGAATTGCTGACAGGCTTTATCGCCAAGGATTCGGCCCCCAGTTTCGTCGCCGACGAAGACGGCACGATACACGCGATCAATGCCGCCGCCGAAGCCCGTTTCACGGATGTTGAAAAGGAAACGCTTGCAGGCACGCTGCGGTCCGTTCTGGCCAACCCGGCAGCGGTCCTGTTCCGTCTGCAAAACCGCGCCAAAACCGAAGGCGCCGCAAGGGAAGACGTGGTGACGCGGCGCGGCCATGTGCGGCTGGCGGTGCACCAGATGTCCGGCGGCAGCTATCTGTGGCGGGTGGAAGATATCGTCGAACGCAGCAGCAGCGGCCGCAGTTCCGACTCGATCCCGATCCCGATGGTCACCGTCGGCCGCACCGGCGCGGTGCTGTTCATGAACGAAGCCGCCCGCAAACTGACCGGTGAACGGGTAAAGACCCTCGACCGGCTGTTCCGTGACCTGCCGGTCCGCTCGGGTCAGATGCATACCATGAGCACCAAGTCCGGCCCGGTTGAGGTCATGGTGATGGAGAGCAGCCGCACCCAGGGGCGGCGTGAACTGTATTTCCTGGAAGCGGAGGCTGAAAACACCGGCAAGGCCGGATCTGGCTTTGAAAACATGCCGGTGCCCTTCCTGAAGGTCGCCCCCAGCGGCGAGATCCTGACTGCCAATAAGATGGCACTGAACTTGCTGGGGGTGAAAACCTGCGAAAACACCCGGATCGGTCAGCTGATGGAAGGCCTCGGGCGCCCGATGGCCGATTGGCTGCGTGATACTGCTGACGGTATTGCTCCCAATAAATCCGAATTCCTGCGCCTGTCGCGCAATGACAAGGAAGTGTTTGTTCAGGTCACCCTGACCCGTGTCGTCCAGGAAGGTGCCACGGTTCTGATCGCTGTTCTGAATGACGCGACCGAGCTGAAGACGCTGGAAGCGCAATTTGTGCAGAGTCAGAAAATGCAGGCTATCGGACAGCTTGCCGGCGGTGTGGCGCATGATTTCAACAACCTCCTGACCGCGATCTCGGGCCATTGCGACCTGCTGCTGCTGCGTCATGATCAGGGCGATCCGGATTACGGCGACCTGGTGCAGATCAGCGAGAACGCCAACCGTGCGGCCTCGCTGGTGAGCCAGCTTCTCGCCTTCTCCCGCAAGCAGACCCTGCAACCGGAGGTTCTGGATCTGCGCGATACACTGTCCGATCTGACGCATCTGCTGAACCGCCTCGTCGGCGAGAAAGTCACATTGACGCTGAGCCACGATCCCGTGCTGAAGTCCATCCGGGCCGACAAGCGCCAGCTGGAGCAGGTGCTGATGAACCTGGTGGTGAATGCCCGTGATGCGATGCCGCAAGGCGGCGAAATCCGGGTCGAGACCCAGGTCGTGAACCTGCAAAAGGCGCTGGAGCGCGACCGTGCTACCGTGCCGGCGGGGGAATGGGTCACAGTTAAAGTGTCAGACCAGGGCGTCGGCATCGACCCCGACAAGATCCAAAAAGTATTCGAACCCTTCTACACCACCAAACGCACCGGCGAGGGTACCGGGCTGGGGCTTTCCACGGCCTACGGGATCATCAAACAGACCGGCGGATTCATTTTTTTAGACTCGATCAAGAACGAAGGAACCGCCTTCACCCTGTTTTTCCCGGTCGACAAGGGCGTATCAAAACCCGCCGGGACCGAAGCGGTTGCCAAGGCACCTGAAGCCCCCAAACACGGTGAGGGCGTGGTCCTGCTGGTCGAGGACGAGGCGCCGGTACGGGCCTTTGCATCGCGGGCATTGCGCCTGCGCGGCTATACCGTTCTGGAAGCCGAAAGCGCCGAAGACGCGCTGCGCACGCTGGAAGACCCGGCGTTGAGTGTCGATGTCTTTGTGACGGATGTTGTGATGCCGGGCATGGACGGCCCGAGCTGGGTGCGCGAGGCTTTGAAAGAGCGGCCCGACACCCGGGTTGTCTTTGTATCGGGTTATGCCGAGGGCGCCTTTGGCGGTGCCCAGCCTGTGGTGCCGAACTCGGTCTTCCTGCCGAAACCCTTCTCGCTGAGCCAGCTCACCGATACGGTGCATGAGCAGCTGCACTAATCTTCACTGACCTCAGTCAGCTGATCCTGTCATAAAGCTCAAACTCCGCCGCGCATTTCAGGCGGAGTTTTTCTTCGGCCCGCGGGCTTAACTCCAACGGCATCGACGGGCTTACATTCCGGCGCTCCAGCTCGATGGTGACGGACAGGCGGGTCTCCAGGAAACGCTTCAGCGCATCCTGCTCTTCATAGCGGAACAAATGCGTCACCCTGCAGCCATTCTTTTGCGGCTCCAGAAACTTGGCCTGACTGCCTACATTTGCAAAACCGGGTTTGTCACCCTTGCAATAGGCCAGCACAAACTCCTCAAAAGAGAGACCCTTGGTAGAGTTGGGCCTGCCGTCCATAAAGGGGCGCTGGCGGTAGCGGAACCAGGACCCCAGCCAGCTGACCGGCTCGCGCATCACCGCGGCCACCTCCATCTCGGCGCCGCAGACTTTCTCGAACATCGGACGGATCCAGCGGTTGTAGCGGAACAGCGGCGCGTGTTTCAGCTCGGGCGGGTCGGAAATCACCATGTCGGCCCGCTCCCTCAGCGCAGCCTGATAGGCGGTTGTTCCGGTCTTGGGGACCGATAGAAGAACCAGCCTTTCGTCATAAAATGCAAGCATTCCGTTAACCGTCCGATAATATTCTCAAGGCCTTAAAACCCGGTAACCAGTTTTTAACACCGCCGCCGCCCAGTGGGTAGAGGAAGATTTTTCTTGCAATGTTCTCCTTTTGATCGCACAAG
>CAJXHQ010000049.1 GCA_913054485.1 uncultured Paracoccaceae bacterium | reverse complement strand
GTGACCGCGCGCTGGTTCTCCGGCATCAAAGAAGGCGGCGAGTTCAACTTCAAGGCCATGGACTAACCCTCCATCCACTCACGGACAACACCAAAGCCCGCCGGTTTCCGGCGGGCTTTTTCCATTCCCTGACCAGCGCACAGCAGCGGCAAATTCTTGCTCAAACACGCGGCTCACACAGATGTCAGTGCCCAAGCCCTGTTCGGCGCGCCCCGCCCTCCCTAAGGTAGGCCGTTGAAACCGAGCAGACAATAATCCGGAGCGCCCCCGTGACCCAATTCCGCCTGACCCGCCGCCATGCCCTGATCGGGGCTGCTGCCACGCTGGCAACCCCGGCCATCGCCCGCGCCCAGGAGGCTCCCGCCGTTGAAACGCCCTCCAATCAGCTGCCCCCCGCCAAGCGCAATATCTCTTCTTTCCAGCAGCAGAACTGGCAGGACCATTTCGACGACCTCGGCGTGGGCTGCCTGATGGCCGACATCAACAGCCGTGCACTGCACTACTGGGGGGCGGATGGCACCTACAAGCTTTACCCCTCCTCGGTGCCGCTGACCGAAGAGCTGACAAAACGCGGCTATAGTAAAGTGGTGCGCAAGCGTGAAAATCCGGGCTGGACGCCCACCGCCAACATGCGCGAGCGCGATCCCGATCTGCCCAAACATGTGGAAGGCGGCGACCCGATGAACCCCTTAGGCACCCGCGCCATGTATCTGACCTGGCCCGCCTATCTGATCCACGGCACCCATGACACCCGCAAGATCGGGCGGCAAAGCTCCTCCGGCTGCATCGGTCTGTTCAACAGCCACGTAGAGGAGCTTTACGCGCTGGTGCAGGTCGGCACCCAAGTCCGCCTGCTGTAACGGCTCTACCCGCGCTCAGCGCTTCTGCACCCAGAGGCTCTGCGCGCGGCCTTCGCCCAGGAAGGGCAGCGCTGCCACCGCATCGGGGCGCGCCCGCTGCAGGAAATAGCCGGGCCAGAGCATATTGTACTGGCCGCCCTGAAGTGTGGCATGCAGCACGTATTGCTCCCCCCAGGACGGGCAGTCGTAGAAGAACCGCTTGGGGTATTCGTAAGGCAGGAAGACATCGTGCACATGGATCACCACGCCGGGTTTCAGCGCGGGAATGATCCGGCAGAACAGATGCGCCACGTCGTTGCTCATCCGCACCTGGTGGCTGCTGTCGATGAACAGCACGTCGCCCGCCTCCAGCGTCTCAAACAGCGCCGGGTCCACGTCTTCCAGGTATTTCTGCTCAAAGTGATCCACCACATGGGCAATGTCCGCCCTCGGGTACGGGTCGATGGCGGTGATCTGCGTGTCCAGCCCCCCGTCAATGACCGCCTGCCGGGTGATGCGGGTGGAATTACCGCAGCCCACTTCGATCACCCGCTTAGGCTGAAAGCGGCGGATCATCAGGTAGAGCGCATCCGCATCCGGCGCATCATAGTATTCATTGCCGTGGGTATAGCCGGTCTTGTTGTCGCCCGCCTTCAGCGCCGCCAGTGCGTCCTTATGGGCCGCAAATTCCGCTGTCAGCTGCGTCAGGTCAAAACCCTCCATGCCGGGGCTCAGCGCATAGGCGGCACTGTCCAGCCCGCCGCGCGCTTCAAAGGCCTCCAGCCGGGCGCGTTCAGCGTCAAATTCTCGGCCATCAACAGCCCGGATCTGCCAGCGCTTCAGAAACGCATTGAGTTTCGGGAATTTTCTCTTTTTCACGCTGCACTAGCCCCGTTTCACTGAACCTCATGTTGCTTATCCGCCTTTTGCGGGCGGTCCAACAGGCAAAACACCTTGGCAAAGCGGCCAGTTGCCGCTTTCCTGAAGGCAGACACCGCTGGGAGGGCGGAACATGCCATTGAACGAACCCGATTTCACCATTGGAATTGAAGAAGAATACCTGCTGGTCGACCGCGACAGCCTGGCGCTGGCCCCGGCCCCGGACGGGCTGATGGAGGCCTGCCAGGCCGAACTGGGCAGCCAGATCAGCCCGGAATACCTCAACTGCCAGATCGAGATCGGCTCCAAGGTCTGCGGCACCATCAATGAGGCACGCGAGGATCTGAAACATCTGCGCAGCACAGTGGCCGCGGTGGCCGCGCGCTACAACCTGATGCCGATTGCGGCCTCCTGCCACCCCTTCGGCGACTGGCGCCAGCAGCACCACACCAGGAAGGAACGCTACGACGGGCTGCGCAAGGATCTGGGCTGGGTGGTGCGCCGCATGCTGATCTGCGGCATGCATGTGCATGTGGGCATCAACGATCCGGACATGCGGATCGACCTGATGAACCAGCTGCGCTACTTCCTGCCCCATCTGCTGGCGCTCTCCACCTCCTCCCCCTTCTGGCAGGGCGAGGACACCGGGCTGGCCTCGCACCGGCTGTCCATTTTCGACAACCTGCCGCGCACCGGCCTGCCGCCGCAACTGGACTCTTGGGCGCAATATGAACGCTCGGTCGATGCGCTGACCACCATCGGCGTGATCGAGGACAGTTCGAAAATCTGGTGGGACCTGCGCCCCTCGTCGCGGTTTCCGACACTGGAAAGCCGGATCTGCGATGTCTCGCCGCGGCTGGAGCACGCGCTGACGCTGGCCGCACTGACGCAGGCGCTGACCCGGATGCTGTGGCGGCTGGCCACCCGCAACCAGCGCTGGCGGCTCTATGACCGCTTCCTGATCGAGGAAAACCGCTGGCGCGCGCAGCGCTATGGCACCTCGGAAGGGATGATCGACTTCGGCCAGCGCGCGCTGGTCCCCTTTGATCAGCTGGGGGAAGAACTGATCGAGCTGCTGGAGGAAGACGGCGAGGCGCTGCAATCCTTAGATGAAATCGCAGGCATCCGCGAAATCCTCTCGGGCGGCACCAGCGCCGAACGGCAGCGCAAAGTCTTCAACGGGGTGACAGAAGCAGGCGGCGATAAAGACGCAGCCCTGCGCTCCATCGTCGAACATCTCACCGAGGAGTTCCACACCGACCTCTGAAGATCCGCATTCATTTGGCTGAAAATATCCCGGGGGAGCCGCAAAGCGACGGGGGCAGAGCCCCCAGCCCGCTCTCCTACGGGCGCACCAGCGCCTTTTTTGCAGTGTCCGCCTCTTGCCAGGCGATCAGCCCGTCGCGGATACCCCGCGCCATTTTTGCGCGCCAGGCCGGATCCTGAAGGTTGGCAAGATCCCGTTTGCTGGACAGAAACCCAAGTTCAACCAGAACCGAAGGGATATCAGCGGCCTTCAGCACCGAAAACGACGCTTTGCGCAGCGGACGGCGGTTCATCGGCCCGCCGGCCTCCGCCATGCCTGCCACCAGCTCCACGGCCAGCGCTTCGCTGCGGGGCTGGGTTTCCTGCCGCGCCAGATCCAGCAGAATGCCGGTGACCCTGTCATCTGCATCGCTCAGGTCCGCGCCAGCCAGAAGGTCCGCCCGGTCGTGACGTTCCGCCAGCTTGGCCGAGGCCACATCGGACGCATCGCGCGACAGCACATGTACCGTGGCCCCATGGGCACGCCCGTCCGCCAGCGAATCCGCATGCAGCGAGACAAAGACATCCGCGCCCGCCTGATGTGCCAGAGCTATGCGCTTTTCAAGCGACACAAAGTAGTCATCATTGCGGGTCAGCTGCACCCGGAACCGCCCCGAGCGCACCAGGACATCGCTCAGCTCATAGGCAAATCCCAGGATCAGCTCTTTTTCCACCACATGGCCGTCATCGCTCTCGGCCTCGGCACCGGGGTCGATGCCGCCATGGCCGGGGTCCAGCACCACCAGCGGCGGCAGATCGCGGCCTTCAGGTGCTGCTTCCTCAGCCCGGGGCGCCTCCGCGTCCCAGCGGGCGTCCTTGGGCGCGCCGGCCGAAGCGGCAAAATCTTCAGCATCCTCCCGGCCCAGAGAGACATTCAGAAGCGCCATGCCCGCGCTGTCTGTGCGCAACGCCGCGGTCTCCACTTTCATCGGGCCTGCCAGCTCCAGCACCAACCGCGACCAGCCGGGCACATAGGTGCCAAAATGCACCGAGCTCACCTCGTCGCTCTGCAGCAGGTCTCCGGCCCGCAGCCCGGTCCAATCGACCTCCTGGAAGTCCAGCACCAACCGGGGCGGCTGATCCAGCGTATAGATCCTGTAGGGCACCCCCTGGCTGAGCCCAAGCCGCAGATCGGCCCCGCCGCGGCCGGCGTCCGTGATGCGGCTTTCCGCGGGGATCACCCGCGCCAGCGCGCTGAAGTCGGACGCAGCCGCAGGCAATGCGGCAAAGACCGCAAAAGCGGCGGTCAACAGGGCCTTGAATCTGCTCATTCCGTGCCTCTTGTTCTTTGCGGTCACGATACGCGTGCCGTGATCCCAGCGCAATCGGCTCAGCCGCGGCACGCCATGAAGGTCTTCAGACGGGCCAGGCCTTCCTCGATATCCGCTGTGGACCGCGCATATGAGAACCGCAGCGTCGTTGCCCCGCGCACCGGATCGAAATCCAACCCCGGCGTGACCGCTACCCCTGCCTTTTCAAGGATTTCCGCGGCAAGGCTGCGGCTGTCCTGTGTCAGGTCAGAGACATCCGCATAGACGTAGAACGCCCCGTCCGGCGGCGCGATCTTCGCAAAGCCCGCCTTGGGCAGCCCATCAAGCATCAGCTGGCGGTTTTTTGCATAAACGGCAAGGTTCCCGCGCATCTCGTCCTGGCAGTCCAGCGCGGCCAGTGCAGCCACCTGGCTGGCATGCGGCGCGCAGATGAACATGTTCTGAGCGATCCGTTCCACCACCCGCACATGATCCTCGGGCACCACCATCCAGCCCGCACGCCAGCCGGTCATCGAGAAGAACTTGGAGAAAGAGTTGATCACGTAGCATTCATCGGTGATCTCCAGCGCGGTGACGGCTTTGGCCTCATATTCCAGCCCGTGGTAGATCTCGTCCGAAATGAAGGAGGCGCCTGCCCCGGCTGCCGCATCGATCAGCGCGCCGAGCGCTTCATGCCCCAGCATGGTGCCCGTCGGATTCGCCGGAGAGGCAACCATCAGCCCGGCAAGGTCCTGCCCGGCAAGGTCCGCCGCAACCGGCTGATAGCGGTTTTCCGCTGCGGTCTGAATATCCACCGGCTGCATTCCCAGCGCCTTCAGGATCTGCCGGTAAGACGGATATCCCGGCGCGCCGATACCGACCCGGTCGCCGCTGTCAAACAGCGCTGTGAAGGACAGCAGAAAGGCACCCGAGGAGCCCGGCGTGACGATCACCCGCTCCGGGTTCAGGTCCAGATTATACCATTCCCCATAAAGGGTTGCGATGCGTTTGCGAAGTGCCGGAAGCCCCAGCGCAACGGTGTAGCCCAGGCTGTCATCCTCCAGTGCGGCGGCCAAGGCGCGCCGCGCACCGGAGGGCGCCGGGGTCGACGGCTGGCCGACTTCCATGTGGATGATATGGCGGCCCTCTTCCTCGGCTTTGCGGGCCGCTTCCATGACATCCATCACGATGAAGGGATCGACATCTGATCGGGTTGAGTTTCGCATCTTCATCTCCCATGGTGCGGCCATGGCTTTTGACCGTTTATCCCGGCTGGCGTCAATCCCGGCCTTGTTTTTGAGCGCCCTGCTTTTTGCAGTGTCTTCCGTGCCCGCCGCCGCGCCGTCGCTGCTGCGGGATTCAGATATCGAACAGGCGCTGACCAAATTGTCCGCGCCGGTTCTCACCGCGGCAGGGCTGAACCCGAAACGGGTACGGATCCTGGTTGTCAACGACAGTTCCTTCAACGCATTTGTCATCGATTCCCGTGCGATTTTCGTGAATTACGGGCTGATCCTCGCGGTCGGCAAACCCGAAATGCTGCAGGCGGTGATCGCGCATGAGGCGGCGCATATCGCCAATGGCCACATCACCCGGCGCACCCAGAACCTGAAATCCGCCAGCACCGCATCCGGCCTTGGCCTGGCATTGGCAGCCATCGCTGCAGCCGCGGGCGGCGGGGAAGCTGCGGCCGGGATCGCGCTCGGCACCAGCAGCTCCGCCCTGCGCAGCTTCCTTGCGCATACCCGGGCCGAAGAAGCCTCGGCGGACCGCTCAGCCGCAGGCTACATGACCCGCGCGGGCATCAGCCCCCAGGGCCTGGTGGACGTGCACGCCATCTTTGCCGGCCAGGAGCTGCTGAGCGCCGCAAGCCAGGATCCTTACATGCGCTCTCACCCCCTTTCCAGCGACCGGGTGCGTGCGGCCAAGGCCTATGTGGCACAATTTGGCCGGGGCGAGGCGGAACGGGCCGAAGATGTCTATTGGTTCAACCGCGCCCGCGGCAAGCTGTCCGCGTTCACCCGCTCCCCGAAATGGACCCAGTCGCGCTCCAAGAAAGAGCCCTACAAGGATGTCCGCCTGATGCGTCAGGCCATCGCCTATCACCGGCAGAACAATCTGCAGAAGGCACTGGCAGGCATCAACGGGGCCATCGCGACGCGCCCAAACGACCCCTTCTATTATGACCTCAAAGGCCAGATCCTGATGGAGAACCGGCGCTGGAACGACGCGCTGGCGGCCTATGGCCAGGCTGTGAAACTGGCGCCGGACGATGCGCTTATTCTCGGCGGCTACGGCCGCGCGCTGCTGGCTGCGGGCCAGCCCAAGGCAGCACTCCCGCCGATGGAAAAAGCGCGCGCCCGCGATTTCCGCGACACCAGGCTGTTGCGCGATATGTCGCTGGCCTATGCCAAGACCGGGCAGAACGGGCTTGCAGCCCTTGCCACTGCCGAACGATATGCACTCATGGGCCGCATCGACGATGCCGGCATTCACGCCAAACGTGCCATGGCACAGCTCCCGCGCGGCTCCGCCCCCTGGCGGCGCGCAGAAGATGTGCTTGTGGCCTACGAACGATCTCAGAAAAGGAAAAGATGATGATCCGTTTCACCCGCGCCGCCCTGCCGGCCGCTGCTACTGCGCTGGCGCTGCTGGCCGCACCGGTCCAGGCTTTCGACCTGTCGGAGATGTCCGATGCCGAGCGGACCGCCTTCGGCGAACAGGTGCGCGCCTACCTGCTGGAGAACCCCGAGGTGATCATTGAGGCGGTGAATGTGCTGGAACAGCGCCAGGCCGAGGCGGCGGCGCAGGAGGATGGCGCGCTGGTCAAGGCAAACCTGGCTGAGCTGGAGAACGACGGCTACTCGTGGGTTGGCGGCAACCCGGAAGGCGACATCACCCTGGTTGAATTCATGGACTACCGCTGCGGCTACTGCCGCAAGGCCGCGCCGGAAGTGGCAAAGCTGCTGAAATCGGATGGTAATATCCGTTTCGTCATCAAGGAACTGCCAATCCTGGGCGACGCCTCGGTGGCCGCATCACGCTTTGCCATCGCCACCAAACAGGTGGCAGGCGGCGAAGCCTACAAGCAGGTGCATGACGCGCTGATCGAATTTGGCGGCACCCCGGACGAAAAATCCCTGCGCCGCATTGCCGAAGGGCTGGATCTGGACGCGGATGCCATCCTCGCGCAGATGGACGGCAGCGAGGTCAGCCAGGAGCTGGAACAGACCCGCGCCCTGGCGCAGCGGATGAAGATCTCGGGCACCCCGGCCTTTGTGCTGGGCGGCGAAGTGCTGCGCGGCTACCTGCCGGCCGACCAGCTGGAAGCCATCGCCGATGAGGTGCGCAGCCAGCAGGGCTGAACCCGGAGTTGAAAACGGGGAACCGGGGCTTTGCCCCGGACCCCAGAGTATTTTCAAAAAGATGAAACCGCGGGCGCCCTGCCTTCAGGCTCACTCCGCCGCGTCTTGGACCGCATCCAGCTGGGCGGCCTTTTTCTCGACTTCTTCGACGATGTGCTCGACCATCTGTTCATTCGACATCTTGTGGCTGGCCTTGCCCGCGAGATAGACCATGCCGCTGCCGGCACCGCCGCCAGTGAAGCCGACGTCGGTCATCAGTGCTTCGCCCGGCCCGTTGACCACGCAGCCGATGATGCTGAGGCTCATCGGGGTCTTGATATGGGCCAGCCGGTCTTCCAGCGTTTCCACCGTCTTGATCACGTCAAAACCCTGGCGCGCGCAGGAGGGGCAGGAGATGATATTGACGCCGCGGTGGCGCAGGCCGAGGGACTTCAGGATCTCGTAGCCGACCTTGACCTCTTCCACCGGATCGGCGGAAAGGCTGACCCTGATCGTATCCCCGATCCCCATCCACAGGAGCTGGCCAAGGCCGATGGCGGATTTGATGGTGCCGGAGGTCAGCCCGCCGGCCTCGGTGATACCAAGGTGGATCGGGGCATCGGTGGCCTCGGACAAGGCCTGGTAGGCGGCTGCCGACATGAAGACATCCGAGGCTTTCACCGAGATCTTGAACTCGTGAAAATCATGGTCCTGCAGGATCTTGATATGGTCCAGACCGCTTTCGACCATCGCATCCGGGCAAGGCTCGCCGTATTTGTCCAGCAGATGCTTTTCCAGAGAGCCGGCATTCACCCCGATGCGGATCGAGCAATTGTGGTCGCGGGCCGCCCGGATCACCTCGGCGACGCGTTTCTCATCGCCGATATTGCCAGGGTTGATGCGCAGGCAGGCCGCCCCCGCCTCTGCCGCCTCAATGCCGCGTTTGTAGTGGAAGTGGATATCCGCAACGATCGGAACCGGGCTTTCGCGCACGATCTCCTTCAGCGCCTTGGACGAGGCCTCATCCGGCACGGAAACCCGCACGATATCGGCACCGGCTTCGGCCGCAGCCTGCACCTGCCTGATGGTCGCCGCCGCATCCGTGGTCAGCGTGTTGGTCATGGTCTGCACCGCAATCGGCGCGTCGCCGCCGACCGGCACATTGCCCACCATGATCTGGCGGCTCTTGCGGCGTTCAATATTGCGCCACGGTCGGATGTGATTGATGCTCATCGGTCAGATACCCGGCTGAAACCCTGTTGCAGCCTAGATACGCGCTCTGCCGGGCCGCTGCAATGGCGGTTTAATCTTCCGGTTGCGCTGCCTTCAATTCGGCAACCATCCGGGCCAGATCACGGTCGCCGTCCAGGTTTGCCATTTCAAAACGCCCGGTCACACCGTCAATGGACAGCTCCACGTTCTTGGTGACTTCACCACGCGCGCCGACCGGTCCGAAATGCTCTCCGTTGACGGCAAAATAGATCGCGCTGCTTTCGCCGGTGCGCAGCACCGGGGCATCCTCAGTCGCCGGAACATCATAACGCTGGCCTGCGTCCATGATGCCTTCAAAGATCACAGTGCCATCCGCCGAGCGCACCCGCACCCAAGACGGGCGCACGGCGACCATTTCAAGCCTGGGAGCCGCCTGTTCCACCACCTGCGGCACGCCGGGCTGGGCCGCAGCGACGGCTGCTTCCACCGCGGTCTGCACCGCGTTGGAGGAGAAATCAAACTCCGGCATCACCTGGGCGGCGAAACTGCCGAACTCATTCGGGTCCAGGGTCGAAATCGGCGCATCCCGCGCCACCATCACCGGAACATCCAGCGCCTGCGGCCGGTACAGCCGGTCCAGCGCATCCAAAGCGGCATGGTCGGCAGCGGCTTCTTCATTCACCGCCGCGCCTTGCAGCGGATCCAGCTCTGCCAGGACCACCGGCGCCTGGTCGACCGGCGCCAGCTGCACCTGCTGGATTTCCTTCAGGACGGAATAGCCGCCCCAGCCGATTCCCGTGATCAGCCCCAGCAGCACCAGGGTAGAGCCGATGGCGCGCGCTTCGAAATGACCGAAGGCGGTTCCTTTGCTGACCGGTGCAAAAGGCGTGTTTGGCTTGGTGAAAGCATCTTCGCTCAGCCCGCCCATGCCGGAGGCTATGGCGAATTGCCCGTTTCGCTTGCCTGAGGCTTTCTCGGACATGCCATGGGCAACTTCAAAGCCGCTTTCAAGGCAGAAATCCTCAAACGCCTTGTCCGGGTCGAGGTTCAGGTAGCGGGCATAAGACCGGACGTAGCCGGCGATGAAGCCGGGGGTGTCAAAAACGGTCGGATCGGTATTTTCGATAGCGGCAATATAGGAGGCCTTGATCCGCAGCTCACGCTGGACATCCAGCAGAGACTTGCCCATCGTTGCGCGCTCGCCGCGCATCAGATCGCCCAAGCTCACTTCGAAATCGTCAAACCCCTTGGGTCTGGCGTTTTCCTTAGCCTTCGCCTTGCGCTGCGTGATGCGCCCTATCATTCCTGCCGTCCCGTGCTGCTGCCTGCCGCGTATCCCGAACGCTTCAGAGAATCAATCCCGCGAATCCCTGTGCGCTTTTGCTGCACAAACCATAGCACAGCAAAGGTTTTATAACAGTTAACGGATGATTAACTTGCGAAATGGGCGTTTTTCAGCCCATTACCGGCCTTCCGGAAACGTCATTTGCAAACGCAATCACGTCCCGTTCCTGCCTCAGGCCGACAGCTCCGACCGGTTCAGCGCACAGTGGCTCCACAGCGCATCCATCGCCTGCACCAGCGCGTCGATCTCGCCCGGGCCGTGCACCGGCGACGGGGTGAAACGCAAACGCTCGGTTCCGCGCGGTACCGTGGGGAAGTTAATCGGCTGCACGTAGATGCCGTAATCCTCCAGCAGATGGTCCGACAGCACCTTGGTGTGCACCGGATTGCCCACAATCACCGGCACGATATGGCTGCCATGATCGATGATCGGCAGCCCCATGCCCTTCAGGCGCAGCTTCAGAACTGCTGCCTGCTCCTGGTGTTTCTCGCGGATGTCCTGCGCGGTTTTCAGAACCTTGACGGAGGCCGCTGCCCCGGCTGCCACGGAAGGGGTCAGCGAGGTGGTGAAGATGAAGCCCGGCGCGTAAGAGCGGATCGCGTCGCACATTTTCTCAGATGCGGCGATATAGCCGCCCATCACGCCATAGGCCTTGGCCAGCGTGCCGTTGATGATGTCGATGCGATGCGCCAGCCGGTCGCGCTCGGTCACGCCGCCGCCGCGCGGGCCGTACATGCCGACCGCGTGCACCTCGTCAATATAAGTGAGCGCACCGAATTCATCGGCCAGGTCGCAGATCTCTGCGATGGGGCCAAAGTCGCCGTCCATCGAATAGACGGATTCAAAAGCGATCAGCTTGGGCGCCTTGGGATCGTCAGCTTCCAGCAGCTCTCGCAGATGCGCCACATCATTGTGGCGGAAGATCCGCTTGGCACCGCCGTTGCGGCGCACGCCCTCGATCATCGAGGCATGGTTCAGCGCGTCAGAATAGATGATCAGGCCGGGGAAGAGTTTCGGCAGCGTCGACAGCGTCGCGTCATTGGCAATATAGGCCGAGGTGAACAGCAGCGCCGCTTCCTTGCCATGCAGGTCGGCCAGCTCGGCCTCCAGCCGCTTGTGATAGACCGTGGTGCCGGAAATGTTGCGGGTGCCGCCGGAACCTGCGCCGGTTGCA
>CAJXHQ010000048.1 GCA_913054485.1 uncultured Paracoccaceae bacterium | reverse complement strand
AGCCTCTTCCCCGCCGAGATTCACCAGAATGGCCAGAAGGCTCTCAATCACGGCCATTGCCCCTGCGTAACAGCCGAAATGATGGGTGCTGATGACTGAGGCGACCAGAGTTTCGTCCGGCATGAATTCAGAAGACACCACATCGGAATCGGAAATCAAGACCAGCTTCACCCCCTTCTTGCGGGCGAACTTGCAGGCCTCGATGGTTTCGCGCGAATAGGGCGTAAAGCTGATCGCAATCATCACGTCGCTGCTGTCCGCATAGTTCAGCTCGTCAATGGCGCTGTTCATATGGCGCGGAATCAATTGCAGTGAAGGCAGGGCCATACGGCCCACGTAGTGAAAGTAATAGGCCAGCGCATAACTGGCACGCACGGCGGTCAGGTAGACATTGTTGGCCCCCAGCAGCAGCGCCGCCACCCGCTCCATCTGCTCTGCCGTCTGGCGTTCAAGCGAGCGCTGCACGATTGCCATGGAGTTCACCGCCGCATCCGCCTGCACCTGCCCCAGGGCGCTGCGGCTGCGCAGCTCGTCCACCCAGGGGGGGCGCTCGGCCAGTTCGGTGGAGGAGACCAGCGCATGGCGGAAGGGTTCGCGCAGCTCCTCGTAGCCTTCAAATCCCAGCGTCTGCGCCATGCGGACCAGCGTGTAGGTGCTGACGCCCGCCTTGCGCGCAGTTTCGCGGATCGGGTCCAATCCGAAGTCCGACGGGTGGTCCACGATATACTTTGCCACCGTTTTCAGGCGCGGCGACAGCTCTGGCAGGACCTGCTTCAGCGTTGAAATTGTTTTTGTTTTCAGGGTCGGGTCCATTTGATTCGCCTTGTCTTCCGGGTGGGGCCAAAATTAAAACATACGTTATTTTTCAGCGCCGTTGACATGTTTTGTATTTCCGACATCTTTTCAGCAACCTCACTCTCCCCTGCCCGGCCAGAACCCGGGCGCATCTCAGCGGATCTTGCCAATGGCACATCAACTCCCCTCCCACGCCTCTGTCGTCGTTATCGGCGGCGGCATCATGGGCTGCTCGACCCTTTACCACCTGGCCAAGATGGGCGTCACCGACGCCATCCTGCTGGAGCGTAACAAGCTCACCTCCGGCACCACCTGGCATTCGGCCGCCCAGGTCCGCGCGCTGCGCCATTCGCGCAACCTGACGCGGATGATCCAGTATTCGGTCGATCTCTATTCGCAACTGGAAGCGGAGACTGGCCAGAACGTGGGCTGGATCCAGAAGGGGTCCCTGTCGATTGCCACCAGCGAAGGCCGCATGGCCCACATCCAGCGTCAAGAAGCCCTTGCCCATGCTTACGGTGTCGAAGCGACGTCGATCAGCGCGGGCGAAGCCAAGGAACGCTGGCCGCTGATGAATGCCGACGACGTGATCGGTGCGGTCTGGTCGCCGGATGACGGG
Organism: uncultured Paracoccaceae bacterium; assembly: GCA_913054485.1. Taxonomy (GTDB): domain Bacteria; phylum Pseudomonadota; class Alphaproteobacteria; order Rhodobacterales; family Rhodobacteraceae; genus FREY01. The sequence goes on along the minus strand of CAJXHQ010000048.1, from coordinate 10,130 downwards.
CGGGTTTCGCCTTCTGATGTCTGCGCCGCGCTGGTTAAAGCCGCAAAGGGGCTGGGCGCGAAGATTTTTGAGGACACCGGCGTGACCGGCATCCTCACCGAAAACGGCAAAGTGGTTGGCGTCGAAACCTCCCAAGGCACCGTAAGCTGCGATGCCATTGCGCTGTGTACTGGCCTGTGGTCGCGCGAAGCCGGCGCCATGGCCGGCGCCGAAGTCCCGGCACTGGCCTGTGAACACTTCTACCTTCTCACCAAGCCCATCGACGGCATCGCCGGCAACATGCCGACCCTCAGTGACCACGACAATCACCTCTATATCCGCGACGATTCCGGCGGTTTGCTGGTGGGGTGCTTTGAACCAATGGGCAAACCGATCAAGCCGGGCATCTTGGACGAGAACTTCGAATTCGGTCTCCTGGGCGAGGACTGGGAGCATTTCGAACCAATGATGATGAACGCGCTGCACCGCTTGCCGGCACTGGAAACGGCTGAGGTCAAAATGCTGCTGAACGGTCCCGAAAGCTTCACCCCCGATGGCATGTTCATGCTGGGCGAGACGGCTGAGACCAAGGGGCTGTTCCTGGGCTGCGGCATGAACTCGGTCGGGCTGGCCTCGGGCGGCGGCGCGGGTATGAACCTCGCCCATTGCATCGTGCACGGCCACACCGCTTACGATCTGGGCGAGGCCGACGCCAAGCGTTTTGCGCCCATATTCAACAACATCGACCACCTGATGGCCCGCGCGCCCGAGATCCTCGGCACGCATTACGAGATTGCATACCCCGGGCGTCAGCTCTCAACTGCGCGGGGTCTGCGTGCCCTGCCCCTTGATACCTCGTACAAGGCGGCAGGTGCGCAATTCAGCCAGGTTTACGGCTGGGAGCGACCGCTGTATTTCGGCAAGACGCAGGAGCCGGACCTGACCTTTGAGCGCCCGAACTGGTTCGAGAACGTCGCCGCCGAGGTGAAGGCGGCGCATGAGGCGGCCGCCATCTTCGACGCCTCCCCCTTTGGCAAGATCGAGGTGGAGGGCCCGGATGCCGAAGCCTTCCTGAACCACGTCTGTGCCGCCAATATGGGCAAGGCGCCGGGGTCTGCGATCTACACTGCCATTCTGAATGAACGCGGCACCTATGAAAGCGATCTGACCGCGCACCGGATCACCGACACGCATTACCGCCTGTTCACCGGCACAAACGCGATCAAACGCGATCTTTCCTGGTTCAAGCGCCACTCAGACGGCTTTGACGTGACACTCGCCGACAGCACCGAAGACTACGCCGTGCTGGGCCTGATGGCGCGGATCTTATCCGAGTGCGGCGCGCCCGAGCTGAATGACCTTGGCTACTTCAAGGTCGGCCCCGCGCATATCGCAGGCAAACATGTGCGCGCGGTGCGGATGTCCTATGTCGGTGAAGCAGGCTGGGAGATCACCATGAAGGCGGAGAACGCACAGGCAGTCTATGACGCGCTGACCGCTGCCGGGGCCTCTCCTGCCGGTCTTTACGCGCAGACCTCGATGCGGATCGAGAAGGGCTTTGCCGCCATGGGGCACGAGCTGGACAGCGATATCACCCCCATTGAGACCGGCATGGCGATGATGGCCTCCAAGAAGAAGGATTACATCGGTTCGGACGCGGTGAATGCGCGGCGGGCGGACGGAACCCGCTCGCTGGTCACCGTGATCTTTGAAGACGAGGCCGCCGTGCCGCTGGGCCACGAGCCGATTTATGCGGATGACGGGATCATCGGCCACACCACCTCTGCCGGGTTCGGTTACCGCATCGGCAAACCGATTGCGCTGGCCCATGTCCACGGGGACAGCCTGGACGGCAAGCAGGTCACGGTCGAGGTCACCGGCCAGCGCTATGCAGCCCGGCTGCAATTCGCCCCGGCCTACGACCCCGAAGGCCTGCGCATGAAGGGCGGTGCATGATGATCAAACCCTTCACCCTGATGGTCGCGCCCAACGGGGCGCGGCGGCAGAAATCCGATCATCCCGCCCTGCCGGTGACAGCGGATGAGCTGGCCGCAACCGCCAAGGCCTGCTTTGCCGAAGGCGCGGACGCGATCCATCTGCACATCCGCAAGGATGACGGCGGCCACTCGCTGGACGCAGGCCGCTACCGCGAGGCCGTCGCTGCGGTCGAGGCTGCTGCCCCCGGCATGGGTATTCAGGTCACCACAGAAAGCGCCAGCACCTACGATGTCCCGGCGCAGCTGGCCTGTCTGGAGGCGCTGCGGCCCGCCTCCGCCTCGGTGTCTATCCGCGAAATGGCACGCGACCCTGTTCTGGCGGCGCGGGCCTATGCGGTGGCGGCTGAGGCCGGCACGCAGGTGCAGCACATCCTCTACACGCCCGCCTGCATTGCACAGCTCACGGCTTGGCGTGAGGAGGGCGTGATCCGCGCGGGCCAGGACGATGTGATCTTCGTCCTCGGCCAGTACACTCCGCCGGTCCCGGCGCAGCCCTCTGATCTCGACGGTTTCCTGGCCGCCACAGATGGCATGGGGCTCAGCTGGACCGTCTGCGCCTTCGGCCGGAACGAGCGTGCTTGCCTCTTGGAGGCCATCCGGCGCGGCGGCAATATCCGTATCGGTTTCGAAAACAACATCCACACGCCCGAGGGCAAGCTTCTGCCCAGCAACGCCGCCTCAGTGCGCGCACTGCTGGACGCCGCTTGCGGCGAAGGCCTTGTAACCGCCTGCCCGGCGGCCTGAGTATCAGCCTTGAAGGAGGCCTCCATGTCCCATGTTTTTCCCCGTCACTGCAAATCCAACCCGCCTGTCGCCGTGGGCGGCGAAGGCTGCTACCTGATTGATGCCAGCGGCAAACGTTACTTCGACGGGTCCGGCGGGGCGGCGGTTTCCTGTCTTGGCCACGGGGACGCTGAGATTGCCGAGGCGGTGAAAGCACAGGTGGACAAGCTGGCCTTCGCGCATACCGGCTTCTTCACATCGGAACCGGCCGAGGCGCTGGCGGACCTTCTGATCGCAAATGCGCCGGGCAATCTGGACAGGGTCTATTTCGTCTCCGGCGGCTCCGAGGCGACCGAAGCCGCCATCAAGCTTGCCCGCCAGTACCACCTGGAAAACGGCGAGCCGAACCGCCGTCATGTGATCGCGCGGCGGCAGAGCTACCACGGCAACACGCTGGGCGCGCTGGCGGCCGGCGGCAACGAGTGGCGGCGCCAGCAGTTTGCGCCGCTTCTGATCGACATCAGCCATATCGACGCCTGTTATGAATACGCGCAAAAGCCCGAAGGCATGTCGAGCTTTGACTACGGCCAGCAGGCCGCGCAGGCGCTGGAGGACGAGATCCTGCGCCTTGGACCTGATACGGTCATGGCCTTCATGGCGGAACCTGTTGTGGGGGCCACGCTCGGCGCGGTGCCCGCGGTTGAGGGCTACTTCAAGCGCATCCGCGAGATCTGCGACCAATACGGCGTGCTGCTGATCCTGGATGAGGTCATGTGCGGTATGGGACGCACAGGTCACCTGTTTGCATGCGAGGCCGACGGCGTGGCTCCGGATATCCTCTGCATCGCAAAGGGGCTCGGAGCCGGCTACCAGCCCATCGGGGCCATGCTCTGCACGGATAAGATCTACGCCGCCATCGACGGCGGCTCGGGGTTCTTCCAGCACGGCCACACATATATCGGCCACCCGGTTGCGACCGCAGCAGGACTCGCCGTTGTGCGGGCGCTTCTGGACCGCGGGCTGGTGCAGCGTGTCACCCCGATGGGAAACAAATTGCAGGCGGCACTGGAGCAGGCCTTTGGCCAGCACCCGCATGTGGGCGACATCCGCGGCCGCGGGCTGTTCCGCGGCATCGAGCTGGTCGCCGACCGCGACAGCAAATCCCCCTTTGATCCGGCCCTGAAAACCGCCGCAAAACTCAAGAAGGCGGCTTTTGACGCAGGGCTGATCTGCTACCCGATGTCCGGCACCCGGGACGGGCGGAACGGGGATCATATCCTGCTGGCGCCACCCTTCATTATAGAAGACCGGCACATTGATGAAATCATCGCAAAACTGCAATCTGCGATCCGTGCGTCAGTGCCAGAATAAGGGCTCAGATCCACCGCCGTGCTCCACTCAAAGGTGCAGTAAAAATCACAGCAGCGGCCGGGTGGCCTGCCGACCTGGCTGAAATCCGGTGAGACTTGGCCCGGAATCCGCCGCTGTGATCCTACTGCTAGGTCAGATCAGCCACCTAGCAGGCTTCTTCGGCCAGAAAATGACAATCGGTCAACCGGAGGCCGAAGTCTTCTTCTGTCCCTTACTCAACCTATAAGTCACTAGATCACGGCGGTAGGACGCCGCACCGGCGGGCCCGGCGCAACCCGCTGGGCGCACCCGCCGGCAAAGCGCGTGATGGCTTTTGACAATTGCCGGAATCCGCGCCTACTCTGGCTGCAGATTTGAAAGGTTTAAAATGGATATGAGTTCACTCACGCTGGCGGAAGATGTCCCCGGCGTATTCGCCGCCCGGCAAAAACGCAGCATCCGGATCCGTGACAAATATCTGGAAGCTGGTGTCGAGATGCTGAACACCATGCGGTTCAACGATTTGCGCGTCTCTGATCTAGCGGCCAAATGCGGCGGATCCGTCGGCAGTTTCTATACCCGCTTCCAGGACAAGGAAGCTTACTTCCGGGCGCTGCGCGCGGCGACCATCACAGCCTGCAACAAGGAAATCAGCGACCGGCTGAACCTGGACCGGCTGTATGACATGGATGGCGGCGAAGCCCTGGACGAGCTGGTCGACGTGATGGCCGATATCTTCAACTCGCCGGTCCGCGGAGTGCTGCGCGAATCCCTGCTGCGCATTCTGGAGCCCGATGACCCCTGGGCCCCGATGCGGGATTCGGCACGCAACATCATGCGCAACCTCAACCGCGCCTGCCCGCCGCAATTTCCCCAGTTTTCCGAGGAAGACTCCAAGGTCCGGATCCGCTTCTGCTTCCAGTTGATCGTCGGCGCGATGCAAAATGATTTGGTGAACCAGTACCACGTCTTTACCGCCCGCGACGAAAGCCTGCGCAACGGCCTGAAAGAAGCAGTGCACGCCTATATGCGCCTGCCGCTTCCAGCAGCCTGAAGCCGTCCCCCGCCCGCGCCGTCACAGGATCTGTTTCAGCGCCTCATGCAGCCACAGGAGCGCGGGCCCCGGCACCGCGTTCTTTGGCAGCGACAGCTCGGCCGGGGCGCTCCAGGGCTTGTGGTCAAACGCCACGTTGAGCCGCGCCAGCCGCCCGTCTGCGATCAGGTCTTCGGCCATGTGAACCGGCAAATAAGTCCAGCCCAGGCCGGCCAGCGCCATCTCGCGCAGGGCGTTGAAACTGCCGCTCCATAGCACCTCGGCAGAAAACTGGGGGAACTGCTCGAACAGCCTGCCGTCGCTGCCGCGCAGCAGCAGCTGCCGGGCTGCGCGGATGTCGGTGTCATGCACTGTCTCCAGCGCCGCAAGCGGATGGCCGGTCGCGGCAACCGCAAGAAACGGCAGGTCCCCGATAAAGCAGACGTCCAGCCGGAAATCCAAGTCCAGCGCAGCATAGCTCAGCCCCAGATCGGCCCGCCCCTCCAGCAGGGCACCGGGCGTGTCGACGCAGGCCATCACCAGGATCTCCAACTCGGTCTTGGAAAAGCGGCGGGCGAAACGGGCACAGGCGGAGCCGAAACCGGGCAGAAACAGGGAATCGTCCACGGCAATCCGCAGCAGCGCCTCCTCCCCGCGCCGCACCGCCGAGGCCGCCGCCTCCAGCTCGTTCATCTGCAAGAGCACGGTACGGGCGTGTTCCAGAACCCTCTGCCCGTCGCCGGTCAGCCCGGGCTTGCGGGTGGACCGGTCAAAAAGCTGCAACCCCATATCCAGCTCTAGGCTGGCAATCCCGGTGCTCACTGCGGATTGCACCTTGCCCAGCCTGCGGGCCGCCGCCGAGAAGGAGCCGGTCTCCACCGCCGTCAGGAACATCTGCAAATGGTCGATATTATACATCCAGCAACCCATCCTAATTTCAGATGGTTTCTAACTTTGCATATCCGGAAACGCGATTAAATAGGCAGCCTGTGAAACAAGGATACCCAAAGATGACTCACAAAGAGCGCATCCTCCACTCCCTCCTGTTCGAAGCCTTTGCACTGGTCCTATTTGTGCCGCTGGCGATGTTTGTGACTCAGCAGAGCGCCGCGGCGATGACCGGGCTCAGCATCACGCTGAGCCTGATCGCTATGGGCTGGAACTACCTCTACAACCTGATTTACGACCGCCTGTTTGGGGCTGACCGCGCCGCGCGCGGGCTGCGGCAGCGGATCGCGCACGGGGCCGGGTTCGAAGGCGGGCTGATCTTTGCCACCATTCCGGTGCTGATGCTGGTGCTGCAGGAAGACTTCCTGACCGTGCTGATCATGGACCTGGGTGCGGTGGTGTTCTTCTTTGTCTACGCCATCCTGTTCAACTGGGCCTATGACCAGCTGCGCCTGCGCTTTGTGCACCCGGCCGCCGCAACGGGCAGCTAGAACCGGACAGGCGCAGAACCGGGCAGCCAATGCCGCATTTTTAGGCATTTGCCCGGTTTTTACGTCACAAAACCGCCAAGAAACCTTCCCTTGCGCGCGCATACGCGCGAAACCGGAGCCGCCGAAGTGGCGGAATCGCCGTTCAGTTTCAGGCAGGGTGAGGGATCCATCAGCTATCAGGACGACATAACCGGCACGCCAGCCGCCTCGCTGCAACCGCGCGCGCGCGGCACCGCTGCTGTTGCGTCGCAGTTCAAGGACGGCCAGAGCCGGATCCGCGATCTGCGCCAGTCCGGTGCGATGAAACTGCTGTTCCCGCAGGGGCGGCCTTGGCTCGAGGCGGTGATGATCAACTCGGCCGGGGGCATCACAGGCGGCGACCGTTTTGCCGTGACTGCCCGCGCCGCAGCAAACAGCCGGCTGACCGTCACGACCCAAGCAGCCGAACGCGCCTACCGGTCCCAGCCGGATGAAACCGCCCGGATGGAGACCCGCCTTTACGCCGAAGAAGGTGCCGCGCTGCATTGGCTGCCGCAGGAGACGATCCTGTATGATGCCTGCCGCTACAGCCGCAGCCTGCGCGCTGATCTGGACGCAGGCGCCCGCTTCCTGATGGTGGAACCGCTGGTCTTCGGACGCACCGGCATGGGGGAGACCCTGACCGAGGGCCTGTTTCGCGACCGTATCGACATCCGCCGCGCAGGCCAGCGCCTGTTCTACGATTCCACCCGGCTGGAGGGTGATATCGCCGCCACCCTGCCCGGGACCGCAACAGGCGGCGGGGCCGCCGCAATGGCCAGCCTTCTGCTGGTCGCGCCAGACGCCGAAACCCATCTTGCGCCTCTGCGCGCCGCATTGCCTGAAACCGGCGGTGCCACTCTTCTGCATCCCGACACGCTGTACCTGCGCCTGCTGGCACCGGACAGTTTCGAGCTGCGCAAAATCCTGCTGCCGATCCTCGACCGCCTGACCGGCGATGGCCTACCGCTTGCCTGGAGACTCTGAAACATGAACCTGACCCCCCGTGAACGTGAAAAACTGCTGGTGGCCATGGCTGCCGAGGTGGCCCGCAAACGGCTGGCGCGCGGCGTCAAGCTGAACCACCCGGAAGCCATTGCGCTGATCACCGAAGCGGTGGTCGAGGGGGCCCGCGACGGGCGCTCTGTCGCAGACATGATGGAGGCCGGCGCGCAGGTGGTCCGCCGCGAGGACTGCATGGAAGGCGTGCCTGAGATGATCCACGACGTTCAGGTCGAAGCCACATTCCCCGACGGCACCAAGCTGGTCACCGTCCACAATCCCATTCGCTGAGGAGCCGCCCCGATGAACAGATTTGCCTTGACCCTGATCACCCTCGTTGCCGCTGCTCCGGCTCTGGCCCACGGCGGCGCACATCTCCACCCGCATGAGGCCGCAGGCTGGCTGCCGCTGGTTCTGGTGCTGGCGGCGTTTGGCGGCGCTGCAGTCTGCGCTTATGCACGGAGCCGCAAATGATCCCCGGTGAAATCCTCCCGGCCGAGGGCCACATCCCCCTGAACGAGGGCCGCCGCAACACGCAGCTTCTGGTCACCAACACCGGCGACCGGCCTATTCAGGTGGGCAGCCACTATCATTTCACCGAAACCAACCCGGCGCTGGACTTCAACCGCTACGCCGCCCTTGGCATGCGGCTGGACATCCCCGCAGGCACAGCGGTGCGCTTTGAGCCGGGCCAGAAACGCGAAGTCATGCTGGTGCCGGTCCGCGGCCACCGCCGCATTTACGGCTTCAACCAGCACATCATGGGAGAGCTGAAAGATGGCCGGTAAGATCAGCCGCAGGAATTATGCCGCCATGTATGGCCCCACCACCGGCGACCGCGTCCGGCTGGCCGACACTGACCTGATCATCGAGGTCGAAAAGGACTACACCACCTACGGTGAAGAGGTGAAATTCGGCGGCGGCAAGGTGATCCGCGACGGCATGGGCCAATCCCAGGCGACCCGCGCCGAAGGCGCTGTGGACACCATCATCACCAACGCGCTGATCGTCGACCACAGCGGCATCTACAAGGCTGACGTGGGCCTGCGCGACGGGCTGATCCACAAGATCGGCAAGGGCGGCAACCCCGACACCCAGCCCGGCGTCGACATCATCGTCGGCCCCGGCACCGAGGTCATCGCCGGCGAGGGCCGCATCCTGACCGCTGGCGGGTTCGACACCCATATCCACTATATCTGCCCGCAGCAGATCGAGGATGCGCTGCACTCCGGCCTCACCTCAATGCTGGGCGGCGGCACCGGGCCTGCCCATGGCACCCTGGCCACCACCTGCACCTCTGGCCCCTGGCACATCGGGCGCATGCTGCAGGCCGCCGATGCCTTCCCTATGAATCTGGCTTTTGCGGGCAAGGGCAACGCCTCCCTGCCAGCCGCGCTGGAAGAACAGGTTCTGGCCGGCGCCTGCGCGCTGAAACTGCACGAAGACTGGGGTTCGACCCCGGCGGCCATCGACTGCTGCCTCGGCGTCGCCGATGCAATGGACGTGCAGGTGATGATCCACACCGATACCTTGAATGAATCCGGTTTCGTGGAGCACACGGTCGAGGCCATGAAGGGCCGGACCATCCATGCCTTCCACACTGAAGGTGCCGGCGGCGGCCATGCGCCGGACATCATCAAGATCGCAGGCGACGCCAATGTGCTGCCAGCCTCGACCAACCCGACGCGCCCTTTCACCGTGAACACGCTGGAAGAGCATCTGGACATGCTGATGGTCTGCCACCATCTGGACAAGTCAATCCCCGAGGACGTGGCCTTTGCCGAAAGCCGCATCCGGCGCGAGACCATTGCGGCGGAAGACATCCTGCACGACATGGGGGCGTTTTCGATCATTGCCTCCGACAGCCAGGCCATGGGCCGTGTGGGCGAGGTGATCACCCGCACCTGGCAGACCGCCGACAAGATGAAAAAGCAGCGCGGGCAGCTGGCTGAGGAGACCGGCGACAACGACAATTTCCGTGTCCGCCGCTATATCGCCAAATACACCATCAACCCGGCGATTGCGCATGGGGTGTCGAAGCACATCGGTTCGATCGAAGAAGGCAAGCGCGCCGACCTGGTGCTGTGGGACACGGCCTTTTTTGGCGTGAAACCCGAGATGGTGCTGATGGCCGGCACCATCGTCTGCGCCCAGATGGGCGATCCCAACGCCTCCATCCCGACGCCGCAGCCGGTCTATTCACGCCTGATGTGGGGCGCCTACGGCCGCTCGGTGGAAAACACCGCTGTCACCTTCGTGTCCGAGGCGGCACAGGCAGATGGCATCGGTGAAAAGCTGGGGCTGGCCAAACAGACGCTGGCGGTGGAACACACCCGCGGCATCGGCAAGAAGGACCTGATCCTGAACGACGCCACGCCGAAGATCGAAGTCCACCCCGAAACCTACGAAGTACGCGCCGATGGCGAGCTGCTGACCTGCGAGCCAGCCTCCGAGCTGCCGATGGCTCAGCGCTACTTTTTGTTCTAAGTGGTTAAAATATGAACAGAAAACAAACAGCCATGCTGCAGATGCATAACGGGTTTCCCGCATCAGACGTGGAAAATGCTGCGCCTGCAGCATACCTATGGG
>CAJXHQ010000047.1 GCA_913054485.1 uncultured Paracoccaceae bacterium | reverse complement strand
CCGCAGGCAGATCCAATCGGCGCCGCGGCTGCTGTTCAGCAGGGCCTCCTGCGCGGCGCAGGCTTCTGCGATCGGACGCACGGCGTCAGGCAGAAAATCCGGTGCGCTTAGGACCGTGTGGCTGGTGCCATCGCCGATCTCCAGTGTCGCTGCCCCGCCGGTAATGTAGACTGGCGTGCCGGAGGCAGCGGCGGCGTGCAGCACAGCACGGGTCAGGTCCGGCAAGCTGGCTTCCTGCCCGGCGGCCGGGCGCAGGGCGGAGATCACGGCGTCATGGAGGGCCATCAGCTCCCGAAGCTTCTCGCGGTCCCGGGTGACGTCCAGCGCCGCGTATTGCGCCCCGGATTCAGGGGGGTGCTCCGGGATGGACCGCGCGCAGGCGGTGACCTGATGGCCGCGCGACAGGGCTTCGCGGGTGACGGCGTTGCCGACATCGCCGCTTGCGCCGAGGATCAGAAGTTTCATTGTGCAAGTCCTTGTTTCAGGGGGGAGGAGGAAGGAAGCTGCGGGCTGCGGCTGCCGGCCCATATGCTGACCAGAACAATTGCCGCACCTGTCAGTTGCAGCGGGGCCAGAGTTTCGCCGAGGACGGCCCAGCCCAGCAGGACGGCCGCCAGCGGGCTGAGAAAGCCGAAATGGGTAACGGCAGCCGGCCCTGCGCGTTCGATGCCGCGGAACCAGAAGAAATAGCTGAGCGCCGCGCCGGGCAGGGCGAGCCAGAGGAAGCCGGCGGTATTGGCGGCGGTCAGCGCGGGCAGGGGCGGCTCCAGCAACAGCGCTGCCGGGAGCAGCAGCAGCCCTCCGGCGGTCAGCTGCCAGGCAGTGAAGGTGAGGGCCGGCACCGGCGGCTGCCATTTCCGTGTCAGCACCACGCCCAGTGCCATCGACAGCGCGCCGCCAAGGGCTGCGGCAACGCCCAGCGGATCCAGTTGCCCTGCGGGCGCCAGCAGCAGGAGGGCGACACCTGCCAGCCCGGCAACCGCCGCGGTCACAGCGCGAGAGCTGAGCGGGGTATTCAGAGCAGCCCGGGCCAGCAGCAGAACCAGCAGCGGCTGCACCGCCCCCAACGTGGCCGCCAGCCCGCCGGGCAGGCGATAGGCGGCAACGAACAGCGCCGACCAGAAGAGGGCGAAATTCAGCGCCCCCAGGATCAGCAGCCGGATCAGCCAGTCCCGCGGCGGGATCCGCCGGGTCAGCGCCAGCAGCAACAGCCCGGCCGGCAAGGCGCGCAGCACCGCATCAGTCAGGGGATATCCCGGCGGCAGCAGTTCGGTGGTCACGATATAGGTGCTGCCCCAAATTGCAGGGGCAGAGGCGGCAAGCAGCAAGTCGGCAGATCTTGGCATCGGGGTCTCCATTTATCTTGACGTCAAGATATTTGAAAAAATCTTGACGTCAAGATAAAATTACGCGACACCATGTCCGCATGGATCACGTTGATGAAGTTCTGGACCGGTGGCGGGCGCAGCGCCCTGATCTGGATGTTGCTCCGATGGGCACAATCGGCCGGGTGAAACGGCTGCAGGCGCGGTTGTCGGCAGAGATGGACCGGGTGTTTTCCGACCATGGTTTGAACGCGGCCAGTTTCGACGTGCTGGCGACCCTGCGCCGCTCCGGTCCGCCCTATCAGCTCAGCCCGTCGGCGCTGATCGAGTGGACGATGGTGACATCCGGCACGATGACCAACCGGCTGGACCGGCTGGAAAAGCAGGGGCTGATCGAACGCAGGCCCAATCCTGAGGATGGGCGCGGTTCGGTTGTGGCGCTGACGCAGGAAGGCTTCAGTCTGATTGACCGCGCAGTCTCAGCCCATGTGGAAAACCAGCATAGGCTTCTAGCGGGGCTTAGCCCCGAAGTGCGCGCGGCGATGGACGGGATTCTGACGCAGTGGCTTGAGGCACTGGACTAGCCGCAGGGCCGTGTTCAGGGGCGGATTTCCACAGTTGTGCCGATGCCGGCCAGCTGCCAGAGCTGGCGGATTTCTGCATTGGATACAGCAATACATCCCACGGTCCAATCACCGGGCAGGGTGATCAGATCACCGAGCCTGTTGGGCTGGCCATGGATGAAGATGCCGCCTCCCGGTGAAACTCCGGCCGAGGTGGCGTGGCTGATGTCTTCTGCCTGCGGGTAGTCGATACCCAATGACAGATGAAAGGCGCTGCCAGGCCAGGAAACAGGCGCCCGCCGTGAGGGCGAGCACCGCCAGTATCAGCAGCCGCTTCACTGCAGGTCTGCAAAGGCCGCAGCAATCCGTTTGCAAGCATCTTCCACATTGGCGCGCGGAGTACCGAGATTGAAGCGCAGGAACGTCTCGCCACCGGTGCCGAAAGTGGTGCCGTGGTTGGCGGCAATTTTTGCATCCTGCTCCACGCGGCGGGTGAATTCCTCGCGGCTCATGCCGGTGCCGGAGAAGTCGACCCAAGCCAGGTAGGTGCTCTGCATGTTCATGGAAGTCACGCCCGGAATGGCGTTCATCGCCGCGTCAAAGACTTCGCGGTTGCCGCGCAGGTATTCGACCAGCCCGTCGGCCCATTCGGCACCTTCGGGCGAATAGCAGGCGATGGTGGCAAGCTGACCCATCATGTTGGGGCAGATGTAGATGGCCTGCATCCGCGCAGCAAACTTGGCGCGCAGATCGGGATCCGGGATGATCGCCTGGCCGCAGTGCAGGCCGGCGATATTGAAGGTCTTCGATGGCGCGGTCAGCATCACCGTGCGTTTCTTCACGTCCGGGCCCAGCTCGCACATCGGCAGGTGGGTGCCGGAATAGACCAGATCGTGGTGCACCTCGTCCGAGATCAGCAGCAGGTCGTGGCGTTCGCAGAAATCGGCCACCTGCTGCAGCTCCTCGCGGGTCCAGACGCGGCCGCCGGGGTTGTGCGGCGAGCAGAAGATCATCATCTTCTCGGACCCGTCCATCTGCGCTTCGTAAGCGTCGAGGTCCAACCGGTACTGGCCCTCTTCCTGCACCATCTGCAGTTCTTTCACCTTGCGGCCCGCCAGGTTAATCACCTTGGCGAACGCGTGGTAGACGGGGGTGAACAGCACCACGGAGTCGCCGGGATCGGTATAGGCGTCGAGGCAGATGCCGCAGGCGTTGACCAGGCCAGTGGTGGTGAAGATCCACGACGGGTCGATTTCCCAGTTGTGGCGCGTCTTCATCCACCAGCAGATCGCTGCGCGGTATTCCTTGTCGCAGTTGGTGTAGCCATAGATGCCGTGGCTGACGACCTTTTGCAGCACGTCCTGCACCGTCTGCGGCGGGCGGAAATCCATGTCCGCCACCCACATCGGCAGGCCGTCTTCACTGGGCACACCGTAGATATCTTCCATGTTGTCCCACTTGACGGAATGGGTGCCGGTGCGCGTGATCTGGTCGTCGAAATGCATCTGTGAAACTCCTGTGCTTGCGCGGCAGGCTACTGTGAAACGCTGCAAGCGCAAGGGGGGCGTTGCGGGGCGGTCCCTAATCGCCTAAATCAGCCATATGAAACGTCCTATCCTGATCCACCCCGATCCCCGCCTGAAGAAGGTCTGCGTGCCGGTTGCCGATATCTCGGATGAATTGCGCGTGCTGGCGGATGACATGCTGGAAACCATGTATGACGCGCCTGGCATCGGCCTGGCGGCACCTCAGGTCGGCATCCTGCGGCGGGTCATTGCCATGGATTGCGTGAGCGACGAAGGCGCCGCAGGCAGGCCGCTGGTCATGTTCAACCCGCAGATCATCGCATCCTCGGATGAAACCAATGTCTACGAGGAAGGCTGCCTGTCGATCCCCGAGCAATACGCCGAGGTGACAAGGCCAAAGGTGGTCGAGGTCGAATGGATGGACCGTGACGGCAAGCAGCAGCGCGAAACTTTCGACGGGCTCTGGGCGACCTGCGTGCAGCATGAGGTCGACCATTTGGATGGCAAGCTGTTCATCGATTACCTGAAGCCGCTGAAGCGCCAGATGATCACCCGCAAGATGCAGAAGCTGAAGCGCGAACGCGCGCGCGACTGAAGGAAAGAACCCCATGACAGTCCGTCCCTGCCTGCCCTGGCCCGACAAGCGCCTGCGCACCAAAGCCGCCGAGGTGACCGAAATCACTGATGAGGTGCGCCAGACCTGGGAGGATATGGTCGACACGATGGAGGCGATGCCCGGCGTCGGCATGGGGGCGCCGCAGATCGGCGTGATGCTGCGGCTGGCCGTCGTGGATGGCTCTGCCGAACGCGGCAAAGCGGTGAAAATGGCCAATCCTGAGATCCTGCATGCCTCGGTCGAATTGCGCGAGCATGATGAGGCGAGCCCGAACCTGCCCGGCGTGTCGGCCAAGGTGAAGCGGCCGCGGGCCGTCACCGTGCGCTTCATGAACGAGCAGGGCATGGTGGACCGGCGCGATTTTGTCGGCATCGAGGCGACATCCGTGCAGCACCAGATCGACCATTTGGACGGCAAGATGTTCTTTGACCGTCTCAGCAAGGTGAAGCGCGACATGCTGCTGCGCAAGGCAAAGAAACTGAACGGCTGAAGGCCGCCAACAACAGGGGTGACGCGATGCGTGTGATTTTCATGGGAACCCCGGAGTTTTCGGTGCCGGTTCTGGATGCGCTGGTTGAGGCCGGTCACGAGATCGCGGCCGTCTACTGCCAGCCGCCGCGCCCGGCGGGGCGTGGCAAGAAAGACCGGCCCACGCCGGTGCATGCCCGCGCGCTGGAGCTGGGGCTGGAGGTGCGCCACCCGGTCTCGCTGAAATCCGCCGAAGAGCAGGACAGCCTGGCCGCGCTGAAGGCGGATATTGCTGTTGTGGTGGCTTATGGCCTGCTGCTGCCGCAGGCGGTGCTGGATGCGCCCGCGCATGGCTGCCTGAACATCCATGCGAGCCTCTTGCCGCGCTGGCGCGGCGCGGCGCCGATCCACCGGGCGATCATGGCCGGAGACGCGGAAACCGGCATCTGCATCATGCAGATGGAGGCCGGGCTGGACACCGGCCCGGTGCGCCTGCGCGGGGCCACCCCCATCGGGGCCGAGGAAACCACCGCCCAGCTGCATGACCGCCTGTCAGACATGGGTGCGCGGATGATCGTCGATGCGCTGTCGCGCCTGTCCGGCTTGCCGCCTGTGGTGCAGCCCGAGGACGGCGTGACCTATGCAAAGAAGATCGACAAGGCCGAGGCCCGCATCGACTGGAGCAAACCCGCGGCAGAGGTCGACCGGCTGATCCGCGGCCTGTCGCCTTTCCCCGGCGCCTGGTGCGAACATGACGGCCAGCGTATCAAGGTTCTGGCCTCGCGGCTGGCAGACGGGCAGGGGGAGCCGGGCGAGGTGTTGGACCAAAACCTCACGGTTGCCTGCGGAACCGGCGCTGTAGAGCTGAAACGCTTGCAGCGCGCAGGCAAAGGCGCGCAGGATCGCGATATCTTTTTGCGCGGCTGTCCGATGGAGACCGGCAGCCGCCTCTGAACGGCGGAGCGCTAATGTATCTGACCCTTATGGGCACCGTGGTGATTGCCGGAATCATCGGCTATGCGGCGGAGAAATCCGGCTTTACGCATAATGGCTACGTTCAGTCGGTGATAATCTGCGTCGGCGGCGCCTTCCTGTTCTATTTCCTGCGCCTGATGTTTGGCGTCGGCTTTGCTTCGCCGGGCTGGAACGCAGTTGTCTCCTCGATCGGGGCGCTGGTCATCGTGCCCTTCCACTGGAAGAGGTGAAAGTATGGGCATAATTGCTCTTGTGATCATTGGCGCGGCGGCAGGCTTTTTGGCGACCCGGCTGATGAAAATCGAAGCGGATGTGATCACCACCGTGGTGATCGGCATGGCCGGGGCCTTGGTTGGCGGGCTGGTGCTGCGGGTGTTGCTGAGCGTGATGGGCTTCATGGCGGGTTTTTCGGGGGCGGTTCTGGGCGGGCTGGTCCTGATCTGGCTCTGGCAGGCTTACTTCAAGCGCTAAGCGCTTGTGCGGCAGTTCTGCGGCAGGGCAGGTGAAAAACCCGAGCCTGGCGCAACAGCGGATTCCTAAAGCGGAATTGGGATGTTAACCTTTCCGGCACAATAAAGAGGCAAGGGCTGCCCTCGTTCAGGGCGGACCAGAAGCGAGCATGTAATGAGCGATTTGAGCAGCACCAGCGCCCCCGGGAAGATCACAATTGTGACTTCCATGAAGGACGAGGGGCCCTATATCCTGGACTGGATCAGCTACTACAAGGCGATGGGTGTTGATGATTTCATCATCTTCACAAATGACTGCACCGACCCGACCGATCATATCCTGCGTACGCTGCAGGCCAAGGGCATCGTTGAACACCGGTTCAACAAGGTCATGCGCCGCGGTCCTCAGAAATCCGCCCTGATGTGGGCGAGATATGAACCCAAGTATCGGAATGCCGATTGGGTGATGATGATCGACGGGGATGAATACCTGCAGGTCAACGTAGGCGACGGCAGTCTGCGGGCGCTTCTGGAGGCCAACCCGGACGCGGATGCGATTTCGATGGTCTGGCGCATCTACGGCAATATGGGGGTTAACCAGATCGAAGACCGCCCGGTCCCGCAGATCTTTACCCGGGCGCAGCCGAAAGAGGGCAAACCGGGCGAGAAGCGGTTCTTCAAGACAATCTTCCGCAACAATGGCAAATTCGACCGCCTCGGCGTGCACCGCCCCTTTCTTGCGGAAGACGCAGAGGATGTCCGCTGGGTCGTGCCGGACGGCACACCGCTGCCGGAAGACCAGATCGGCGGCATCATCGGTATCCGGGACAATTACGGTTATGAGACTGCGCAACTCAACCACTATGCACTGCGGTCCCTGGATGGATTTCTGAACAAGAAGGCGCGCGGCTGGGCCAACCACGTGGGCCATGATCACGAGATGCACTATTGGCGCCGGTTCGATCAGAACGCGGTTGAGGAAACCGCCTTGGTGGAGCGCTTCGAGATCGCCCGTGAGATCCGCGAGGAGCTGCTGGAAGAACCAGACCTGAACCGGTTCCAGCAGGAAGCGATGGACTGGCACGTCAAACGCGGCCGCAGGGCACGCCGTTCTGAGGAAGGCCAGAGCTTTCTGAAAGATGTCCGCCGGTTCCGCAAAAAGATGGCGCGCGCAGAGGCTGCGCAGGCCGAAGCGGAAGTGTCTTCCGGAGATCTGGCCGCAGAGTGATTTACCGCCGCGGCGGGCGAGACTTGTAGACCGGCAGGTGCCAGCCAAAGGCGATGGACCCGGCCCTGAGCGCCCAGCAGATCGCGGCGCAGGCCAGCAGCGCCTCGGGCTGGGGCAGGCCCGCCCAAGTGAGCGTCACCGCGGCTATCGCCCCGGCCATGGCGCAGGTGATGTAGAGCTCTCCCTGTTTCAGCACCAGCGGCACCTCGTTGCAGACCACGTCGCGCATCAGCCCGCCCAGGCTGCCGGTGGCCATGCCCATCAGCACCACGATCACCGGCGGATGGCCCAGCGACAGGGCTGCTCCGGTGCCAGCGGGGACCGCAACAGCAAGCGCGAAACTGTCCAGCCAGATTACCCAGGACATGCGGCTTTCCACCCTATGGGCGCTGAAGAAGACCAGCACTGCGGCGGCGGTAGCCAGCAGGATCAGCTCGGGCTGGGCCACCCAGAACACCGGGTGCCGGTCCAGCAGCAGATCGCGCACCGTGCCGCCGCCCACCGCTGTAAGGCAGGCGACAAAGGTAAAGCCGACAATATCCAGCTGCGCCCGGCTCGCCACCAGCGCGCCGGTGAGGGCGAAGACAAAGACCGAGGCGTAGTCGAGCAGGTCGAGCAGGCTCATCGGCGCGCTCCCTATTTGCCTTTGCTTGGCTTGAAGGGGGCCATGCCGGCGCGGGCAAGTTCGTCCGCGCGTTCGTTTTCCGGGTGTCCGGCGTGGCCTTTCACCCATTCCCAAGTCACGTCATGGCGGCGCTGGGCCTCGTCGATGCGCTGCCACAGTTCCACGTTTTTCACCGGCTTCTTGGCGGCCGTTTTCCAGCCGTTTTTCTTCCAGCCGTGGATCCAGCCGGTGATGCCGTTTTTCACATAGGCCGAGTCGGTCACCACGGTTATCTTGGACGGGCGCGACAGGCTTTCCAGCGCGTGGATCGCGGCCAGCAGCTCCATGCGGTTATTGGTGGTCTCCGCTTCGCCGCCTTTCAGCTCTTTTTCTTTCACAACAGCGCCGCCATCCATTGCGCGCAGCAGCGCTCCCCAGCCGCCGGGGCCGGGATTGCCCGAGCAGGCCCCATCGGTATAAGCGAAGATCTCAGCCATGGGCGGCCACCGAAATCCATGGCTGGATTGTGCCTTCCAGCCCTTTGCCCTCGCCGGTAACTGCCCCGGTCACGGTGAAGCCTGCGTCGTGCAACAGTCTCTCCAGTTCGTCTTGCGTGTAGTAGGTATAAAACCGGCCTAGGCGGTCGCGCTGTTCGCCGGTGCCGAGCTTCATGCCGATATAGAACACCCCTCCCGGCTTCAAGGCCCGGCAGAGCGCGCGCAGGTGAACCGGCATATCCGCGCGCGGCGCGTGCAGCAGCGAGAAATTGGCCCAGATGCCATCATAGCGGTCCTCGCCCGTGATCTCGGCAAAGGTCGCCTGCCAGGCTGTTACACCGGAATGTTTTGCGGCCTTGGCGACAAATTCGGGCGTGGCATCCACAGCGTCCGCAACCAGTCCTGCCTTGGCCATTTCAGCCGCCCCTGCACCGGGGCCGCAGCCAAGGTCCAGCACGCGGCCGCCGGGCGGGCAGGCGGCGATGAAGTCGCGCAGGCGCGGGTCGCTCGTGTTGTATGGGTCGACGGTGCGTTCGTAGGTGTCAGCCTCGCGGGCGTAAGCGGCGAGGGTTTCAGCATCGCTCACAGGTAGACTCCGGCAGCAAGGGACAGGACGGCAACGGCGGTCAGGATCAGGCGCAGGCGCATCCACCAGGGCGGCGTCAGGCCCCAGCGGTCAAAAATGTAGTCAAGAACCAGCAGCCCGGCAAACCCGTAGATCAGGTTTTTCCCTGCCGTCTCCGGCCCGCCGCCGGTCATGAAAAACGCCCAGAGCGCCGGGATCACCGACAGCACATATCCCAGTGCCGCGCCCTGCCGTGCCTTGGCGGCAAAGCCCCAGAGCACCCCGGACATAAACGCGAGGATCACCGCGCCGTAAAAAAGCTGCACGTAAGGCCCCACGAAGCGCGGGCCCAGATTGACCGCGCCCCAGGCCGCCAGCGGCGGCACATGGGTTGTCACCGCGCCCCAGACAAAGGGGATCAGCCCGGCCAGGCCGAGGGCCAGGGGAGCGGGCGGGACGCGGGTCATGCGCGCTCGGCCGCGAGCCGGGCAGCCAGACCGGCAAAGACCGCGGCAAAGCTGCGGTTCATCCAGGCCATCAGCCGTTCTGAGCCCAGCACATAGGTGCGGGTCTTGGCGGCGAAGATCCCGTAGAGCGCGAAGATTGCGAAGGTGAGCGCCATGAAGACCGCGCCCATGGCCGCCATCTCGGCAGTGGCGGTTTCGGGCGTGCCGCTGAGAAAGGGCGGCAGCAGGGCCAGGAAGAAGATCGACAGCTTCGGGTTCAGGATATTGATCAGCGCGCCGCGGCGGGCAATGCGCGGGCCTGCATCTGCCTTGCGGTCAGGATTGATCTGCAAGGCTCCGCCGGATTTCAGCGCCTGCCAGGCGAGGTACAGCAGGTAGACAACCCCGGCGGCCTTCACCAGCTGGAAGGCAAGCGCCGAAGAATGCAGCAGGGCGGCCAGCCCCAGCGTGGCGGCGGCCAGATGCGGCAGGATGCCAATGCTGCAGCCAAGCGCGGCCCAAAGCGCCGCAGAGCGTCCTTGCCCAAGACCAAGCGCAAGCGTGTACAGAACCCCGGTGCCGGGGGCGAGGACCACCACAAAAGCGGTCAGAAGAAACTGCAAGGAAATCATCAAAAAGGCTCCGGTGTCCGAAATCACATGAGCCTCAAGATGGCGGCGGGGTGCGCATCCCGCAACCCCCTGGAGAACCAAGCCGGAAGATCAGGCCGGCACGCGCAGCACGCGGGGGACTTTGAACTCCACCGTCTCCACCGCGGTTTCGACAACCTCGACGGTCACATTATAGCGGTCGCGGAAGGCATCGATCACCTCGTTTACCAGCAGCTCCGGAGCCGAAGCGCCGGCGGTGATGGCGATGCTGCGGATACCTTCCAGCGCGCGCCAGTCGATGTTTTCTGCACGCTGCACCAGCTGGGCGTAATCACAGCCGTTCTTGGCACCCACTTCCACCAGGCGGCGGGAATTTGACGAGTTCGGTGCGCCCACAACCAGCAGGGCGTCCGCCTTGGGCGCCACCGCCTTCACCGATTCCTGCCGGTTAGTCGTGGCATAGCAGATGTCTTCTTTATGCGGGCCGATGATGGCAGGAAACCGCTCCTGCAGGGCCGCGACAATGCCCTTGGTGTCATCCACCGACAGGGTTGTCTGGGTGACATAGGCGATGCGTTCCGGGTCGCGCACTTCGACCATGGCGACGTCTTCGACCGTCTCCACCAGCAGGACCTCGCCCTCGGGCAGCTGGCCCATTGTGCCGACGGTTTCCGGATGGCCCTTGTGCCCGATCATGATCATTTGCAGACCCGACTCGAAGTGGCGCTGTGCCTCGATATGCACCTTGGAGACCAGCGGGCAGGTCGCGTCCACATAGACCATTTCACGGCGCTCGGCCTCGGCCGGGACGGATTTTGGCACACCGTGGGCAGAGAAGATGACCGGGCGGTCGCCGGGGCAATCTTCCAGCTCCTCAACGAAGACCGCACCTTTGGCTTTCAGACTGTCGACGACGAATTTGTTGTGCACGATTTCATGGCGCACATAGACAGGCGCCCCCCATTTCTCCAGCGCCATTTCAACGATCTTGATGGCCCGGTCCACGCCGGCGCAGAAACCGCGCGGCGCGGCGAGGTAGAGGGTCAGGTCTTGCTTGGTCATCGGCGTCTCCTTGCCGGAAACACGTACGCGCTTTGCGTGCATCCGTCCAGAGGCGGAAATCTGCCGTGATTGTGAAGACCGGGGGCTTGAGCTTCCAGCGCGGGAAGGCTTCTGGAGGGCGGCTCGGGAATGTGACGGATAGAGGGTACAGGACGTGACAGGGCGGAAAAAACCATCTGGGCTGGCGGTAGCGCGGCCTTGCTGATCGCTGCCCTGGCGGGTGTCTGGGTGTGGGGTCGCAGCGGTGACGGGGATGCCGGCGTGCTGCCCTTCCGGGACAAGGCAGCCATTGCCGAGGGGCAGCCGGATTGGCCGCAGCGCGACAGAGATGGCTACCTGCCCGCGCCGCCGCATGACGCGACGGGGCATACCTGGCATCACCCGGACGGGCAGCTGATCGCGATAACCATGTATGGCAGCGAGGTGATCGCGGGTGCTGGCTGCAAGAGCCGCATGGACGGCTATGATGAGATCCTGAGCGACCAGGAAATCATGAACGTGCTGGCCTATATCAAAAGCACCTGGCCGGAGGCGGTAATCCAGCGCCATAATGAAATTAATGCGCAGGCTGGCGGCTGAACGTCAGAAACAAGAAAGGCGCCCGCCAGGCGCCTTTCCGTTTGCGGTTACCGGCCGCCAGATACGGCCATGCTGCGCTGCTCATCGGGCACTTCCCGCAGCGGGCGACCGATGACATCGCGCAGTT